>NZ_JBIUHC010000206.1:0-15536 GCF_044627735.1 Cupriavidus sp. CuC1
TATCTCCAATCAACTTGTTCGAGATAAAACGCACCAGCATAGAATCGGTTGTCATGTTTTTTGTAAAACTCAATAGATATGCGGCGAATTCTGCACGTTCTTCTTCGTTCCAATAGTCGGGCCAGAGCTTTTGGAAGGTTGGCGTTTCGACGACTGTCAGCATTGACGAATTGTACTCCATTGGCGTATAGCTTGCGTTAGGCTCCTATTGCAGTCGAATGAACGGAGTGGCTGGGTCGGCGAACGGGCGTGCCACTTGCCAAGCCCAGACTTGTGGCCGTAGACGACGACGGCACCGGTGATTTGTGCGTCTTCCAGATGCGTGATGCGCGGATCGCTGGTGAGGCAGATGCGCAGGCTTGCGGTCTGGAGGCTGTCAAGCGGTTGGCAGTCGCCGAGCTGCGTATTGTTGAGGTCCAACTTTTCGCTCCTTTGCGTCATACGACGCAGTTGAAAAGAAGCGCAGGGGAAACCCTGTCCCAAGGCGGTTGCCTAGCGAAAGGATTCCGGACGGACGAGCAGGGGTTCCGCCCTGGCGCAGGCCAGGGCGGAGAGGGGTTACGACTTCGGCGCGGGCCTCGCCGAGTCAAAGTAGGCACGTTCGGCGTCGGCGATTCGGACATGACCGACGGCGGCGAACAGGGTGCCAAAGTGGCGGACGGCCGCGTAGGCGGCAAAGCGGCGTAGCACTGCGATTTCCTTCTGGGAGGGTTCGCGCGCTACCGCCATCGCGATGTTGGCGATCGGGCTTTGTGCCGGTCGGCGCTCCACCGTGAGCGTCACGCGCGCAAAGGTCTCGCCGTTCTTCTTGATGGTGCCCGAGATAAAGCGGTAGGTCTGCGCTTGGTTGTTGATGAGCGCGAGCGCCTTCTCCGGTGTGCATGGGCGCATTCTGCCGGTCCCAACGTCCAGGTGATGGATGTGCAGGGGATGGCCGGTGATGGCCGGATCCCTGGCCTCCAGCACGGCGTTACCCTCACGCTTTGTGATTTCGTCCAGGTCGAGCATGACGAGATGCGTCGCCGTGGCGGTCACAAACCACAGCATGTCGGTGGCATTCTGCCACTCATCCAGATAGGCCCGATCGTGCTTGTAGAAGTCGTCCTGGTAGTGCTGCAGCGGCTTCAGCGGACCTTCGACGAAGGCACGCATCTGCTCGAAGAGCGTTTGGGACGGGAACCCTCGGGCGTGGATCAGCGCCATGGCGGCATCATCCTTGGTCCCAAAATATCCCAGAGGCTTGCTGCCCTGCTCGGCGCACCATTGACCATTTCCGCCAATGAGCGAGCCGGCGCGCAGGCCATTGATCGCGGAGTAGACATCGTAGCGGCCAGACGCGAACTCTTCCAGGCGGAAGATCTGGTTATGGCCCGCTACCCGCGCGGGGGGGTGAGTTTCGATTGCGGTGTTCAACGTTTTCTCCTTCTGCCGAAATCTCGGCGTTAAAAAGGAGATGAGCGCGAAGAGAGGCGCATGCCGATGCCAATTGGAATAGGCAGACGCTCTATGGACAATGCCGGCGGGGTGCGTTGAGCGGTTGATCCGTCAACGGGTCGGTGAACTGTTTGCTTCCTGCCGCTGTTGCGACAGCTCCAATCATAGCGGCTTCCGCGGCGATTTGGCAGTCGGATTCGGCGGAAAGCACGCGTCTCGCGGCCGTGGGTTGCGTGACCTCTGATTGTCGTGCGCCGCCGGGATGCCCGGCAAGGGTATCCGGCGGCACGATGCCTTGCTCAGAGCGCAGCGTCCTTGAGCTTCTTCAGCGGGCGAACCTTGACCTTCACGGTCGCCGGCTTGGCTGCAAACCACTGGTCCACACCGGTGAACGGGTTCTTGCCGAAACGCTTCTTGGTTGCCGGGACCTGGGTGGCCACCACCTTGAACAGGCCGGGGAGGGTGAACTCGCCTGCGCCCTTCTTGTGCACAGCGCTCAGGACCGTGTTCTCCAGATGAGCCAACACCGTCTTCACGGTCTTGGCGTCCAGCTCGGTCTTTGCGACCAGGTGGGCGAGCAGGCTGGACTTGTTAAACTTCTCCGCCAGCGGTTTGGCAATGGGAGCGGCTGCTGCTGCGGTCTTCTTGGCCGGTGCTACCTTCTTGGCCACAGGCGTGGCGCTCTTCGCGACGGGTTTTGCTTTGGTTGCCATATGGATGGGTGCTCGTTGTCTGTTAAGTGAGGCGCCAGTGTGCCGGCGGCATTGGCGCTGCGTGGAGGATAGCAAAGTCCATGCGAGCTGTGACCCCCCGTCGTATTTCCAGCACTCCCGCAGGTTCAATCATGCGGCGACGGCTATTCGATCGTGGCGGCGATTCGGTCACAGGTCCTTGAGCTGACCAAGCCGAGCTGCTTGCTGACATCCTCGCTCGGGCGGCCAGCGAGTAGCTGGCGCCGGCAGAATGTATTGCGCAGGATCCGGGGGCTCATGTCGTCCGCCTCGAAAGCGATGGTCTCCAGTGCAGCGCGGACGATCCTGCCGAGGCTTATCTCCGTGATTGGCGTGCCGCTGGCCTTGAGCGAGAAGAGCAGGTCCCCAGCGATCGGCAGGGCGGCACGGCGTTCGAGCCAGGCCGAAAGGATGGGTACGGAGAACGTGTCCAGATGCACGGTGCGGGTTTCACGCGCGCCATGCGCAGGAACATGAAGATAGGGCGGCGCGGCCGCGGGCTGAAGGTCGACCGCCTGGGCAATGCGGCTCTCCGCGACCGTGACACCGGTTCCCAGGAAAAACGCGACGATTGCTCGGCTGCGCAGCATCGCGAGATCGTCGGCAGCATGCGGCTGAACGTAAGCCTGCAGCCGGGCATCGGCGTCCTCCGGGAGGAAGATCGGAGCAGGGTCGTCCTTTGGCCACTGACCGTCGCGTACCAATTTCTCGGCAGGATTGCCTTGACGCACGCCGATGGCCACCAGGTGGCGGCACAGCCGGTCGAGCAGTTTCAGGTATCGCATGCGGGTGGCAGCAGTGTAGCCGCTAGCCTCCGGCACCTGCCAGAAGGCGGCGATGTGGTCGGAGCCGAAGGTGGCCAGGGTCTCGTCGAGCGCGAACAGGTGTCGTCGGAAGCGTTCAAACATCGCCTGGTGCTGAACAATGGAGCGCGCGGAGAACGGGCGTCGGTCCGCGCCGGCGGCCTCGCGTGCTTGCCAGTCAGCATAGGCGAGGGTCGGATTAGTTAGCCAGAGGCGGTCAATTTGGTTCATTCCAGAAGTTATATACTGAAAGTCGATCTTCGCAACCACCTACCGCCTCTTCGAGGCGGCGGCTGCTTCCAAACCGGGCCGGGGACGAATGCCACGAGGGGCGTGCCGCGGTCCAACGACGTTTAGTAAGCTCTCCATCTTGCAGTGTTAGCTGGCGCTGGAGAATCCGGAATGTAGAGGATAGAGATGCGATGGCTACGGCGGTTGCAACGCGGCGTGCAACAGGTTTTGCGCCCGTGCCTTCGGTAGCATCTTGAGGATGACGGGACGCTGGTCGGTTTGTGCGGGGTCTGAAGCTTCTGAGCGTAGCCGTCGGGCGGTGACGCTGGCCGGAAACGGCTGCGTCCCGCTCAGGATGGTGGCGTCTCAGGGCACCAAAGGGTAGCTGGTAACTACCTGTGTCCACAAACCTTGAGAAGAGAGATGCGACAGGCCCCTCCCGACCCGTTCCGGCCCCTCGACTTTCCCCAGAGCGGCCGTCCTGTGACGAAATACTGGCCAATGAGCGGTCAATGGGCCTCTGAAGGGGACGGTCGCTTTCTGACCCAAGCGGGTATTCGACCCTCTCGATAGCAGTCGTTCGTCGTTTGGTTGCCACCACACACCAGCAGGGTTGTGACATGCATAATAGCGACAACACTTCGTTCGCTATTGTGAAGCACCTCGGAAAGAGGTTAATAACAGAGATCGCACTATGCCGGTAAATGGCGTGACCGAAAAATTCGACCCAGATAAGCTTAAGAGCAATGCTTTAGCGTCCATCCGACTTGGCGTTGAGGACTTTACGCGTAGCCAGCTTGCGGAGAGTGGCGATCCCGACCGCGCACACTCAGCATTGCGCAATCTGTTTGCCGGAATACTGCTTTTGTTCAAGTACCGCATCGCAATCGAGGCCGGAAGTCCAGCGGACGGCTACAAATTGATTTTTAAAACCGGGGAAATTCTTCCGCAGCCTGACGGGGCGGGAGGTTTTGAATGGCAGCCGATGAAGTTCGGCAACACTACGATTGACGTCCCTGACATCAAAAAGCGATTCGAGGCGTTTGGGATAGCGACCGATTGGAAAGTCATCGAGGCTTTGCAAAAGGAGCGTAACAACGTCGAGCATCTTCACCCCCAAAATGCAGCCGGGGTTATCGGAAAATTCCTTTCCGATACATTTCCTCTTTTGAGCGAATTCATCCAGAAGGAACTGCAATTTGCGCCCGCAACGCTGCTGGGAGAGACTTGGAAAACGATGCTGGAGCATCATGATTTTTACCAGGCTCAAGCTGCGGCCTGCGAAGAAGACTGGGCAACACTCAACGTACCTGATGACCTCTTGCCGGTCATTCCTCACATGCAGTGCGAAGATTGCGGGTCGTCTCTGTTGAAACCGTCGGGCGATGAGGACGAAAGCAGTGATCTGGACAGCGGTCAGGTGAAGTACGTATGCGTCGGTTGTGCACATCACGCGCTCATCGTGCCGCTGCTCGAAGAGACACTCGTTGATTTTGTCGGCGGCTACGACCCGTATAGCGGCGAGGAATCACCAACCGGAGAATGTCCGGAATGCCAACACCTTACGTTTGTACATGCCGAAGGCAAGTGCCTTTGGTGTGGAATGAAGCTCGATCCTGAAGGTTGCGCACGCTGCGGGAACGCTCTTACGCTAGATGACTATGACAATAGTTTATGCGGATATTGCCAATATCAGGTAGATAAGCATCGTGATGATTGATATTCACGACCCGCGGCGGGCATCGCTCGCAGAGAACCAATTGTCTACGATCTGAAGGCTAGCCTCGAAAGGCCGGTTTTGGCCGGCAAGCGCCTGAACGATCCCGAGCGCCGATACGGCGCCAGCGGGCAGGAGACGACCCTAAGCAGACGATCAGACTGCTCTTGAGCGGCGCATGCAAAGCGAAGCAACCGATAGATGCGACGTGTCCGTTGCCAAGAGACTTAACACCCAGCGGCTCCACCCTTGGCAACAGATAGTCTTATGCCTCGTCTGGAAACATGAATTTGGCGTGCTTGTAGTGAGTGCTGGCAGTCATGGTGTAATGAAGGAACGACTTGCTCTCGTCGTCGCTCTTTTCGATGACTGCTTTCATCAGCCGCAGCGTCTCCGCTTGGAAACGATTGAACTTCGCTTTCACCTCAAGCAACGTATCCAGCTCATTGCGCTCGATGAATTCAAAGTACTTCCCAAACAGTCCAGCGATGACATCAGAAACCTGAGTCAGGTGGCTGTCCAGTGAGTTCACGAAGCGATATTTGAAGGTTCCGCCCGATCGAGCCCTGTTCAACACTGCGAGGTCTTCTTCGACAGAAAACTCGTCGTCAAAGACATGTTCCGAGTTCGGGAACATCGTGCCACGATGATCGTAGAATATAGTAAGTCCATCTACCAAAACACCGGGTTCGTCGTTATACGTCAGCCCCATATCATCAATATCTTCGCTGAGCTGCAGCAGTTCGGCGAGGCGGCGCATCGAAATAATTTCCGCGGCTATTGATTCGCTTTGCTCTACTGCCAAAAGGATGTCGATACGACTGATCGCAAGCTTCACAATCGCGCCCAGAAACTCACGCTCCTTGCCGTCAATTTTTGGATAATCAAACTTTTTTGCCGTTGCGAGAAACTTCGCTTTATCGATTTCTAGAAGTCGATAGAGCACGTCTTTGTGGAAGTCCAAAAATTCGCGCCAATGCTTCTCATTTTGAAATATTAGCTTTCCATTGATAACACAGTGGTGAACGCAATCGTCGATGATGTCAATAAACGCCCAGTATTCCAAACTCAGATTGAAATAATGGACATATAGATCGCTATCGAGTATCCATCTAAGAATATGTGTTATCTGCGGTGACTTCAATGCCGTATCGAAGTTGCCAGACGCAATCTGACCAAACTTCAATTCGTCTGCAGTTTTTTGTAGCTTGAGGCTTGTGATGAGGTCAGCCGCGCTTGCGGCACAAGAGGCACCCTTATGGGCGAGACCCCCGAGCATGAAATTTGTTGCTGCCTTTTGTTTTTTGTTGTGGTCTTTATCGACATTGTAGTTGTCAGCCTCTTCGTTAATATAAAATTTTCGATGATTGTTTGATTCATCATAGTAAAAGGTATAAAACTCGTTTGGCGAGTCAAAGATGGGTAAATGCAAAATCTCTTCCCTTGGATATCTGTGAATGTGATTATATTAAGAGATACTGATTTTAGTGAAAATAAAATCACGATTTCTTGTGCGTGGTCAGTTCGGCGCTGTGCTATTTCGAAAGCATGGGCGCACTTGACGGCCGGACATACAGTCGGTGCGCACAATTTGAGATTGTGTGCAATCTAGGCGGGCGTGTCGAGTGGCGCTTCTTGGCCGGGAAGGGTCGCCGCTTCGCTGGTGTAACACTTAATAGGCTCTTGTGAATCCGCCATCGTGCAGCAGATTTACGCCAGTCATGTGGTCGGAGAAGGGAGATAGCAAGACTTCGACCGCCAGAGCCACCTCTTCCGGGCTTCCATATTTCCGCAAGGGGATGTTCGAGGTTTCCTCGGCTAGCCGTTGCGGGAAGGTCATGCCAGCCTTGGTGGCTCGCTGGTCGATCGATGCCACATAGTCTGGGGTCAGGGTGCCTCCGAGTGACAGGGTATTGACGTGAATCCCTCTCTCGCCCATCGCGAAAGCAAGCGTCTTGGCCTGAGCCAGCCAGGCACAACGCAGGACATTGCTGGTGGCGTAGTTTCCAAGGGCTTGCACTGAGGTGATGGCGGAAATAATGACAATCTTTGCCCGGCGTCCCTGGGAGGGTTCCGGCCGCATTGTGGAGATGGCGCTCTTAAGGAGTTCGAGGGGGCCGATAAAGCTGCTCTGGAACAATTGGCGCCACGTCTCCGCTGGGGGCTGGCATTCGCCGGTGGGTCGCATCTGGGGTGGCATCAGTACAACGCCGTCGAGGACGGTTCCGCCCGCCGCAAGCTCATCGGAAAAAGATGCGACAGAGGCATCGCTGGACATGTCGACGGAGATCCAGCGATATGAATGGCAGCCACATCTCTCGAGCATCGCACAGGCGGCTTGCAGCTTGCCAATATCGCGCGCGGCAAGAATCAGCGAATAGCCCGCGTGCGCCAGCCGTGAGCAGACGGCGCTCCCGATGCCCCCAGTAGCCCCCGTCACCAGCACTACTTTGCTTGTCTCGGACATGTCCGTCGCCTCCCACGGTAGCATGGTGATATCCGGCCACGCCCACAGCAGCACGCCGAACATGGCGATTGGTAGACATTCCGAGGTGGTCAGACCGTCCGGCCCACCTGTGTCCGTTAGTTATAGTGCAGGCGACGTGTCGCCGGCAAACGGCCTGCCCTCGCCTAGCCGCCGGTTCCCCACGAACGTCCAGCGAACCGTAACCGGGACGGCCGACCTAGCGGATCAGGAGCCCGGCGCCAATGCCGGCGAGAATGTCGGTGCTCAAAGAGCGGCCGGAGCTGGCCAGTCTCGGTCGGATGCCCGCCGCGAAACTGCGGCCGTCTCTGAGCGACCCACTGCTGCCGTTAGGCCCGATCATGCTTGAATGGCAGTTCCCAAGGTGCAGCGGCCGATCGTCTGCCCACGTCGGACGACGAGTGATCGGCCAAGGCCGCCTTCCGACGAACCGGCAATCGGCCAGTGTCGGAGAGTCGTCCCAGCAGTTTGAAAGGTTGGTTCGTAGCTCGCAGTTTCGCTAGGTCGTCCGGAACATGAAGGAGTTCAGTGCGTCAGTCGAGGCATACAAGCAGGCGGGACGATGCTAGCAGTTACACTGGCTTTGTCCGTCAAACTACAACATCAATCAGCCTGCCATATCCGAATCGTATGCAAATCCTGAAATTATGGTGTTCGCGCATCGTTGCCACTCTGTCTGGACGGGGTCCGATGCCGGCGTCCCCGGCAGAACCTAAAGCCATCCTCCGCGAAGTGACCGAAGCCCCGCCCATCTCGACGCTTGCCGGGATCGGCGACCCCACCACGTTTTGGCCAATGTCACTGGCTCACCTGGCTTTGCCCTACGACAACATCGGATCCGACTACGTGACGATCGCCGAAATCTCCGAAGCGCCTGTGACCGCGTTCGTGGGGTACAGGAAAGTCAGCGTCGCGCTCGTACCCCGCGCGCTGCTTGAACCGGTGCTTCAGTCGACGGCCGCGACGGGCCATGAAGTGCGGGCGCACGGACCATTGCCGATCGTCGATGACGATGATGACCCACACAGGAACGGCTTTTGGATCGACGGCATTGAGCGCGGCACCCGATTTGAACCTCTCACCAATAGCTGGCGCGGGAGCGACACGGACGTGGTCGTTCCCGATAACGGCATGCTGATGGTGTTTGGACTCGTGCCGCGCCAAACTGGCGAATCCGAGGTGTCTTGGGATGACCCTCACGGTCCGGTGTACGACGTCGTGCGCGCCTCGACCATTTCCGACCACCAGCGACCCAAACAACTTCGACAACGCGCCTACGTAGAGATCCGTCGCGATTATCTGTTGGAGTATTGCCGCATCAAGCACTGCGCTGCGGTCGCGTTTTTCTATGAACAGCGGTGGTCGGAGGACGACGCGGTCTTCGATCGCGTCATCGGGGCGAATGACAATGTGGACTTCAACCTACCGGGGCGGCTGCTCAATCTTCAGATTAATCACCACCGGGGTAACGACCGAGGCCGCCAGTTCGCTCAGGTTTGGGGTCGACAGATGGTGCTTCCGCGGGGCGAGCGCCGAGTCATTGCCGTGGCCGAACCGGACGTAGTGTGGCCCGACCATCCTGGCACCATGACCATGGACCGCGCAGGCCACGAGCACTTGATGGCCTATGTGAGTGACAAGGTTCTTCAAGAGTACGAGGGTCGTTCCGAGTTCGAGATCTATCCTTTGTCGGGTGGTGTGTCTTATCGCAACCAGTGGTCGGTTAGCTATTGCCGCCGTGTCGGACGTGAACACATAGCCGTCGAGATCAAGAAGCTCTACGAAGGATCAGGAAACGCAGTCATTGAGCATTGGCATAGATTTGCAGTACCGCGGGCGGTGGCAGACGCCGATCGAGCTACGAATGGTGACCGGAACATCGGGGTCCGGGCACAAGAGCTCGTGCGCGCATATCTCGCGATGACCATTGCTCTGGCTCAAGTCATCGAACGCCTGGGGTTGAGCTTCGACCAGAGCGAAATTGGCGGATACAATTCGCAGGACCTAGAGTACCGCGGCTGGTGGACCATCGACGGGCTCTCATCACTCGCCAATGTGGTCCCGCAGGGGATCACGCGAGATGGATTCCTGGATCGCGCCGTCGATGTCGTCATCTTCTGGGAATCGATGCAGCAGGCACCGCTTCGGAACACCCTTCTTCGACTTGGGATAGACAAGCAGCATCTGGCGAATCTAAGAAGCATGAAGTTGCTGGCGACCCTGTGTCAACTGGCGACGACCTGCAAGGACGCGGGCTATCGGTGGCCCGACGACTCGGCGCAAATTGTGACCGCGTGGGATAAGGAGTTACGCATTCCCAGCCTGCGCCGCTTGTTCGCAGTGAATCAACTGCGACAGAAGGCCGCCCATCGAACCGGCGCTGAATTTGCCAACTCGCTCGCTGGCGATCTAGAGGTCTTTGGCATCGTGCCGGCGGCACAGGCTGCTGGCTGGGGTCGGGCTGTCGATAGCGTCTATGACGGACTTATTGAGGACTTCACCGCCATCGCCACGCTTCTGGTTCCGAGCGAATGACAAGGTCCTTTCGCAAGGAACATGTTGGCTGGGGGTTGGCTTCCGCTCGCCTTGGGCGATACAGGTGTACCGCCATTCGATCCCAATCCGCTGCCCGCTAAAACAGATAAAACAGCGATCGTCTCCGCCAATCGAATGGCCCCCGGCGGAGCCGACTTCTGATCGTCGGAGCGACGGGACGAGCTAATGGCGCTTCTTGGCCGTCACCGGTCCTACGCGGGCGCATTGAACCCCTGCGGCACACGGCCAGTCCAGCGAATTCCGGTTTCCTACAGCAGGACATTCGATTTAGGATGCCTCGGGGTCAATGGCCGTCAACGCATTTACCCATGGTGAAGCGCTTGGACGAAGCAGGGCATGCTCCATAAATGTGCTTTACGCGGCACATAACGTTTATTATGTCAAATGTTAGAAAAACTTATGCTGCCAAATTCGATAAATCGCTAATTTTTCCCGGTGGAACGCATAGCGCGGGGTGCCTCGGGAAAACTCCAGACGACGTGGTTCAGCGAAGTTGAGGTGATATTTCTTTGTCCAGTTCAGTCCCCCTATCCCGGCTGCAAAGCCTAGGAAGGTGGCAGCGATGCCGTCCATCCAGTCGGCGCCACGTCCGATCACTTTCGGCCAATCCTCGGGCACTCGCTACCCCCCGGCCTAATTATCGAACTGGCAGGTTGGGCATGATGCGCTTCAAAGAGCGACACAGTGAAGGCTGTGTCTCCATGGGCAGGGCTGGAGACCATCCCTTTCATGATGAGGGAGTTATGCACGGGAGCAATTGACTGCACCTTGAGCTTCAGCAGGTCGGCGATGTCACCCGAGCGAGCGATGCGAGCCTGGGTCCTTTTCAGCCAACGCTCGTAGGTATTCCTTACGGACCACCTCCCCAATCGCTTCGTCGGTAAAATTTGCTCCTTCGGTCTGCACAGGTTCCATCAGAGCAGCGGCGGCCTCGGAGAGCGGGCTGACTTCCAGATCGTCACAACCGCTCTGCGTACGACTTGGACTTGCCGGCCCGGCCGTCCAACTGAGGCAAGCCGCGCCGATTACGACAACGGGCAACTGCTTCTGCGAGATACGGCGAATGGCCGCTATCAGCGCGCTCAACTCGTCCTCAGTGAAGTACTGCAATTGGCCGATCAGTATAGCGCCGCCTGGATAGCGTCAATCTCGATGTCCTGTACCCTTACCACGGCCGCCAGTTCGGTGCGCAGGTCCGTCACCGCCGGCTCGCCCTGCTGGCGTAGCGTGCGCTCCTGGTCGATCTCGCGCAGCGCGCGGCGCTCGGTGGCGCTGGCCCGCTCCTGCGCCACCGCGACCTGCTCGCGCATGCGTTCCAGCTCCTTCGAGAATTGGGTACGCAACTCACCCACTTGCCGCTCCGGCCCCTCCGCCTGGTGCTTGTCCTCCTCTTGACGCGCCTGCGTGGCCGCGTGGGCCTGGCGCTCGGCGCCCAGCTCCCCTTGTGCGCGTTCGCTGCGCGGCTCCGAGCTCGGGCTGCACGACGACTATGGGGCCGAGCTGAAAGGCTTCAAGGGCATGTCGGAATCGCTTCTCGCCTTGAACTGCGGCGACTCATGCGTGGCGGCGGTGCACAAGAGCGTGACCCTGAACACCCTGGTGGCGAGCGATCCCGAGTGGCGCGACTACGAGTCGCCCCGCCCCGCAAGTAGCCTGGGTGCGCAAATGCGGGAAGGACGCCGCGGCCGCCAGTCGGTGGATCTATTCTAGCGGGACACATTCGTAATCGATTGGTGCCGATTGGTGCCGATTGGTGCCGATTGGTGCGGTCGTGGATCCGCGGAATAAATTCGCGTGAAATCTGAGATATCCATCGTAAACTGCTGATAGAAGTAGATGGAACATCAGTTACGAGCGTGGCATCTGAATGCACCAACGGCTAGCACCTTGCCAAGGTGAGCGAGCGTTGAGGGTACCTTGGAAGCCGTGGCGTCTTCCAAATCCACCGAACGGCACCACCTTTCACGATTCGATTTGATGCTTAGGTACTCTATGAGCCACAGCGGTAGCAGTCACACACAATGGTGGGTTGGTAAAGCTGACATGGGCAGGAATTCCACCAACAGATATCACCATAGCGTCAGGGAGGCTTCCGCGAACCTCCGGGAAACACGCGAATTTGTACCAATCAATGGCACCTTGAGTAGCCTTTGACGGGGTAAAGTTGACGCGATCCTCTAGCGAGGCGGTTGGCGCCCGACTTGCGACGCCAGAACAAATCACTCGCCATCGCAGACTATGAGCTCAGTTCGTTCTCCGTCGACGGTAACCTCGAACTCCTGCAGACCCAGGCCGTAGTCGAGGCCACCGCTACGCACCGCGCAACTGATGATCGCAGCTGGGAAATGGTGGCCATGGTACAGCGATTTAGTCTGGGTCATGGTCCAACTCTACACGACCGCGCCGTCAAGTTGACAATGCCCTCAGGCCAATTGCTGCGGAACCTCAAACGGCTTGTCAAGCGTGCGCGTGGTGATCGGGCTCGACGGACAGCCGCATTCCAACCGTCTTCAGCACGGCAAGCAAGGTCTTAAGGGTCGGATTGCCCTTTGGCGACAAGGCACGGTAGAGCGACTCGCGGCTGATACCGGCCTCCGCTGCCACGGCGCCAAGTCCGCCATAGGCTTCAGCAACGGTGCGCAGGGCCAGCAGGCCGGCAGCGCGATCTTCCGGATTGTCGAGCGACTCCATTGCGGCCTTCAAGTACTCGACCGCCAGCTCGCGATCCGCACGCAATTCTGCCACTTCCGCCTCATGGTGCGAGGTAGCGCCTTTCCGCTTGCTCATGCTTGCCTCCGTTTCCATTCCGACCACATTTCCTTGGCCCGCTTGATGTCCGCCACCTGGCTGCTCTTGTCGCCGCCACAAAGTAGGAGAACAACAGCCTTCCCGTGCCGGCCGCAATACACCCGATACCCTGCCCCGACATGGACGCGTAATTCAATGACGCCCTCGCCGACCGGCTCGCTATCGCCAAAGTTGCCGGCTTGTACCTGGCGTAACCGAACACGGATGCGGGCTTGAGCCACTTTATCGCGGATGGCCGTGAGCCATTCGCTGAACGGCTCACGGCCATCTTCGCGCTGGTACCGTAGTAGTTCGATCATTCCGGCATTGTAGCTTAAAAGCTACTAACGTGCCATCGGTGCACCGAAGGGTCGCGCAGTCTCCATGAGCATGGCGATTTTTCGGGACCGACGCTACGTTCAGGTTCCGACCCGGAAATGCTCCGCATTCTGCCCGGCATTGACCGCCCGCCGCAGCCAGTCGGGCATGGTGCCCTCCCCGTCCCAGCTCTGCCCGTTCGCGCCGCGGTAACGGATCGCCGCCGGCGCCGGTCGCGTCGGGGCGGCGAAACAGCCGGCCGCCACTAGGTGCTCAGGGCTCACCCCGTGCCGCGCCATCTGGGTGCGGATCCAGAGGATGGCCTCGGCGCGCTCGCGCAGCGCCGCGGCGGGGCTGACCTCCGACAGCGGTTGAACGGGGTAAGACGACCGGCTGGAAGAAAGGGCAAGGGACATAGCCGTGCGTGATACCCGCGCCGGCGGCCGCGCGATCCCCGGCCTGGCGACTCGCCCGGCCACCCCGCTCCTTTCCCGCGGGTGGACCAGCCTGGCCCGGGGCACAGCGCCAGCATTTGGCCAACCCCGCCTCGCCGATGCCCGGGATCGCGCCGTTTCGGCCTCTATTGCGCCAAAACGTGCTCCATTCGGCTCATAAAATCGCTATGGCACGGTTTTTCCGTACATTGATAATCTACGATAATCATGCACTTTGAAAATGGTGCGCATGCCTAGCATCCCCGATTTGCTTGCGGCTACAATGTGATCCATCGGCATCGCAGCCCTTGAAGGAACGCAATGGCAGGCCCAATCATCTTGGTCGATCTTGAGAACATCCCCCAATTCGACCTCGCCACGATACCTGTGGCCGCGCGCCTGATCGTCTTCGCCGGCGCAAATCAGAAGTCCATTTCGCTTGATCTTGTGATTGCAGGACAGGGCCTCGAACCACCGATGCGCTGGATTAGAGCCTGCGGGGCCGGAAAGAACGCTCTGGACTTCCATATTGCTTTCGAACTGGGGCGACTCTCCGAACGCGGGGAATGTGGTCCCGTCTACGTCCTGTCGAAGGACAAGGATTATGATCCATTGATTGCCCATGTGGTAACCACCGGCATGGCATGCTGGCGCGTCGAGTCCCTCGCTAACATCGCGCCACCGACGCCCAAAAACAACGTACCCGCGGTAAGACAAGATTCGGCGCCTGATATTGACATCGGTGCAGCGTTCGCCGCCACGATCAAGGTTCGCGAAATCCTGAGTCGCTCTCCCAAGAATGTCCGACCGCGCAAGCGCGAGACATTGATCAAACATATCAGGGCGATGCAGCAACTCAAATTAACGGACCAAGGAATCTCCGACGTCGTCGACGAGCTTTTGTCTTCGAAACTCATTGTCGAAACCAATGGGCAACTGTCGTATCACTTCTGATTCAATTCGGGACCAGGGGGCACAAAGCTCAAGCGCCGAACGACTAAAAAACTGGCGAGAAGCATTTCTTCAGCAGGCGTACTCAATGGCTCCCGGTCTCGCCAGCGGCTACGGTCCGTCTCTTACGTCCGTGCCTCAAGTCTCATACCGATACCAGAAAGCACTTCATCGTCTCCAACAAGCCGTCATCCGCCGGTTAGCCCCTCCCAGGCGATCTCGAAAGTCCGCTTGAGACGCGCCAAACTGCTGCTCGCGACCGTGGAGGCTTGTTCTAACGTGACGGACTCGGCTGGAGCGCTGCCCTACGGCAATTGTGCAACAAGCTGTCGCACAATTGGCTCGTCCAGTCAGGCTTCGGCGAACGCGCGCATGTACCTCAGATTGCGCGGCGAGAAGGCCGCCTTGTCCGGGAAGGCCTGGCGGAGATCGTGGTCACCGGTCCCACGAGCCGAATTCAGTTCAATCGTTGGTATTCATAGCCCTTTCATTGAGGGTTCGCAGTCGGCAACCCCATCTGCCGCCAATTCTAACTGTCGGCGAGGGTCAGTCAGTCAGCCAAATTTCGCCACATAAACCTTATGTTAAACGCTAAGAGCGTGTGGATGTTGTTGCTGTTAGCAGGCCTAGTCGTCGGCGGGCCTGCCCGCGCCGACATGACACAAAAGGATTTCCGCCAATTCGCGGTAGACCCCAGCCAAGCTAAGCAGCTTGAGATTTATCTCGCCGGCCTAATAGAAGGCGTGTTCTGGAGTTCAGCCTATAGTCGGGTCACGAAGCGAGAACCCATCTTCTGCCTGCCCGGGAATTTGCCCTTGACCGCAGACACGGCGAAGTTTCTGATACTAAACAGCACTTGGGGAAATCGTGATGGCGACTATGTAGCCTCGGCCCTACGTCATGCCGATAAGAAGAGTGTGGGGTATCCATTTAACCGGAGTCGTCACGTCTCCACGGCCGATTTTGCCGGGGGCGATCGAGACTGGGCGGATGTCCGCGTTTCCGAGGTGGTGTCGGACGCACGGCCTTGGGACTCTTCTTGTGCGTCAGGTCTTGGTAGCGCACGGGGTCATGAGCGACAGCGAGTTC
>NZ_JBIUHC010000207.1:0-15483 GCF_044627735.1 Cupriavidus sp. CuC1
TCCATTGCCAAATCGCCTCGTTGACGACCACCGTCGCAGCCGGTGAGGCAGCCATTCGCATGTCTAATGTTGAGTATCAGGGAATCGAATGCCAAAACAGCAAAGCGCATGGACCCGGCATGTCTCGGCGGGCGCGATCGTGTTCGCAACGCTCATGGCTGGATGCGCCGCCCAGCCCCCCGCCAGTGCCGTGCCCAACCCGGGCCCGCAGGGCGGGCGCGGCACGCCGGAGGGTTGCCAGGCCGACAAGCTTGGCGATGAAGCCCTGATCGGCAAAAGCGAGGCCAATGCCGCCGCGCTGCTCAATGGCTGCGCCTGGCGCTTTGGTGACCGGGAAGGCCAGCATATGCCAGGTACCATGGACTACAATCCGCAGCGCCGCACGCTGGACGTCAAGGACGGCAAGGTGACCGCAGTACGCCGAGGGTGATCACATCAACCGGTGGCTCGACAACCTGCAGCGCGGTGGTGCCGCGAACCAGTCGCGAAGGTAGCATCGCCACCAGGTCGGTGCTCTCCGGGGCAGTCCGGGTTTGCCGCGCACATCGCGTAGAGGTTGCTCAGCTGACGCGGATACCTGCTTGCCCGACAATTTCCGCGGCTTGTCCCACAGAGATGATGGCGCCCTTGAATGAAGCCGCGGCGGTCATGAGGTTCAGTCCGCCGAGTTCGGCCAGGCGCAGGTCCGCGCCATCGAAGCGGGCCTGCTTGAGGTTGGCGCCGCGCAGGCTGCCGCCCTCGAACAGGGCATCCCGGAAGTCGCAGCCGGCGAGGTCGGCATCGGACAAGTCGAGCTGCTCGAGGCGTTGCTTGCGGAACGACAAGCCGCGCAGGTCGCAGCCGACGAGCAGGGTGTTGTGGAACACCAGGCCCAGGGTGGCGGATTCGCGGAACCGGGCGCCGGTCAGCTTTGTTTCCGTGAAGATTGCGCTGGCCAGCCGCGCGCGGTCCCATTGCGTGTTGTTCAGGTCGCTGTTGCAGAATCGCGCTTCCCCTGCGTCCACCAGGGTGAAGTCGGCGCCGGCGGCCTTGCAGCGCATCCACTTCGACTCGACGAGCTTCGCCCTTTTCAGCTGCGCACCGGCAAAGGTGCACATCAGGAATTCCGCGGACGAAAAGTCCAGCCCACTCAAGTCTTCGTCGTCGAAGCCGCATTGCTCGAAACGCAGTTGCGCCGGACGTTGGGCAAGGATCTCGAGGATGGCGCTGCGCGAGAGCTTGGTGTTGCTGATGGTGCAGGGAGAGGATGGGGGCATGGATTTCGCCGTAGGAGCGTGGCAAACGCGCCAAGTCAATGTGGTCTGTTTTGTGTGTTTGGTCTGTCAAGCCTGATCAGGAGGTGGCCCTGTCGCACATGTCCAGCAACAGGGCGAGCAGGCGCGCCTTGCGTGGCCCATCGACGTCATAGACCTCGAACATCTCCGCATACCACATGCCATCTCCCGCCAGCCGGCAGATGAGGAGCTGGTCTTCAGCAGCGGTGCCAGCGAGGTCATGCTTGAGGGCGTCCGTCATGCGCTCGCTCCATTTCTGGCGGCACGAGGGGAGCGTCAAGGCCAGCATGGCGATGGCACGCTGAGTCCCGATCGCGTTGTTGGCGGCCGTATCGTCGAAACACGTCTTGATGTAGGCGCGGGCATGTTTGCCAGGGCGATCGGCCTCGGCAGACAGCGAGCGCTGATAGGCCTTTTCGAATTCCTCGAAGAGCTGGTCTCTCAGCGCTTCGAGCAGGGCATTCTTGCTGCGGTAGTGATACTGCAACCCGCCTTTGGTCACGCCGGCACGTTGCGCCACCAGGTCGAGCGTCACCGACTCGGGGCCTTGGGAGACCAGCAGGTCCCGCACCACGGACAGGCATTGGATTCGGATCAGTTCGGGGTTCTTGGGGCGCCTGCTTGCTTCGGACATAATCAATCCAGCCGGATGGATTGATTATTCTAGCACTGTCGCGGCGATCGACAAGAAACGCTGCCTGAGGCGGATCCAAAGGACTGGCGGCTGGCGGCGTCGCCCGCCACCCCCGAGAAAATGCCCCTCCAGCCAGAACGCACCCAGCCCGGAAGCCCCGGGCCAGGTCAACTACGCACGGCCATCAAGCCGCTAAGCGTTGACGATCATCTCAAAACCGCCAAAGATCATCCGCTTGCCGTCGAACGGCATCGGCCCCTGGCTCTGCAGCCTGGGGTCCTCCATCGTGGCCTTCATGCCCTCGTCCCGGACCTTGCGCGATGGCCAGGTAATCCAGGAGAAGACCACGGTCTCGTCCTTCTCCAGCTTGACGGCCATCGGGAACGAGGTGAGCTTGCCCTCGGGCACATCGTCGCCCCAGCATTCGACCAGCCCCAGCGCGCCATGATCCTTGAACACCACGGCGGCGGCCTCGGCGTACTGGCGGTAGATGTCGCGCTTGGCCGTTGGCACGGCGACAACAAATCCATCGATGTAATGCATGTCCGATCTCCTTTGGGATTACCTGCGAAGCGGCGAGCCTGACGCGCGCCGTCATGGGGACGACGAACGGGAGGGGGCGAAATCGACAGGGTATGGAGGCATGCTAGAAAAAATTTCGCGGGGCTGGGAGGGGTGGGCAATCCGGCGGGTCGTTTGCCGGGCGCCGTGTGAATAATGAGAATCTTTGCGGTCGCTGAACCATTTCCCTGAACCGACGGACCCCCCGCGAGGCCGGCAACAGGCGGGGCTCGGGGAAAATTGTACTTTTCTTCTGATTCAGTGCGGCCAGCACTTGCAAATTTCATTACGTTGGGTAGAATTCGCAACCTCACCTAGCCCAGGTGGCGAAATTGGTAGACGCACTAGGTTCAGGTCCTAGCGGTGGCAACACTGTGGAGGTTCGAGTCCTCTCCTGGGCACCAAGATTGAACGCAAAAGGCCTGCATCCGTGCAGGCCTTTTGCTTTTGGGTTTCGACCCAGCGCTTCGACCCGGTGTTTCGACCCCGGCGCGAGCAACAGCATACGAATTCACTTGATGTAACATCACCCGACTCATCTAGCCAAGGAACGGGAATGTCAAAAGGTCGGGTACGGGTATTGCTGGTTGTCGCGATGGCTGCGCAATGGCTGTCGGCGTGTTCGGGCGGCGTTACCGCGAATACCATTCAGGCGATGGATCCGAAGCGCGTGCACTCCAAGGTCAGCACAGGCGACCTGGTGCTGTGCCTGAAGCAGCGGCTGGGCGACGATGCCACCGTGACCGCGTATCCGGAACCAGGCAAGGTCGATATCCGGGTCGGTCGTGCTGACGCGGATGAATACAGGTTCTTCCACCTGATCAGCTTGCGCCGCGCTACCGAAGGCACCGATGTCGAGATCCGCAGCTCCGGGGAATGGCACCCCATGATGAGCGCCAGCCGCATCTCCGGCATGGTGGAAGACTGCACGCCGGGAAAAGCCCGCTAAGCCGAAAGCTGAATCCCTGCCGTTACTCCGTTACGGCTCCATCGTGCGCAGAAGGTGTTCCTGCAGTTTCGATATTTCAAGCGCGATGCCGCCGGGAAACCCCTGGCGCCCGCCGCGCTTGTCGATCAGCAGGTCGGCCAGGAAGTCCGAAAGCGCAGCTGGGTTAGCCCCGAGCGCTGCCAGCTGGTTGCCGATGCGCGGATAGGTGCGGCACAGCTCCAGCGGGCGTGCCTCTGGCGGCAGCACAGCCAGCCATTTGAGCGCGGTGGGTGAGAGGGTTTTCGCTTCCGCGGATTCCGGTAGCCGCATGCCAGCCCAGTCGGGCTCGCCTTCCGTGGGCACGGCGCCATCCAGGATCAGCCTCGCTTCCTCGACGGTAACAAATTCGAATGAGAGGGGTTCCATGCCAACTCCGGATCAGATCTGTGGGGACGCCATGTGGCGCCGGCACCTATTCTATCGGTTGAGGAGCGTTTGAATCTTTCTGTAGCCATAGCTACTGGTGCGCATGCAGGTAGGCCAGCAGGTCCGCGATCTGCCGCTCGTCGCTGATCCCCCAGAAGCGCATCCTGGTGCCGGGCACCACCTTGCTGGGTGACCGGATAAACGCGCTCAACGTTTTCTCGGACCACACGACGCCCGATTTCTTCATCTCAGGGGAGTACTTGTAGTCGGTCGTGCCGCCGGCGACCCTGCCGAAGATCCCATTGAGCTGCGGGCCAAACGCGGCGCGTGCCGAGGGCCCCACGCTATGGCACGAGGCACACTTCGAGGCGAACACGCCCTTGCCGGCCTGCGCGTCGCCAGTAGCCTGAGCGGCCGCGTGCAAGGCCAGCGCCACGGTGAACAAAGCGGCTTTTTTCATGGGGCGGATGCTGAACAAGGGAGGAACCGGGCATTATATTCGTCTCACTGCGCGCGCGGCCGGCTCACTGTCCGCCGGGCAGCGGCGCCGTGCGCTATGCTGGCTGGGCCGGCGCCATGCGCGCGCGGCCCCGCTCCGGTCGCGCCGGAGGCAACGCGTGACTCCCTGCCCAAGGAGGGCACCACCGCATGAAAGTCCTTCTGTTTGGCGCCACCGGCATGGTTGGCCAGGGCGTGCTGCGCGAGTGCCTGCGCGCCGACGATGTGAAACTGGTGCAGACCGTGGGACGCAGCGCCCTGGAACAGCACCATCCAAAGCTCCTTGATCTGGTCCACACCGACATGACGAACTTCAGCGCGGCCGAATCCCGCTTGCGCGGCTTTGACGCGTGCTTCTTTTGCCTCGGCGTATCGTCCGCCGGCATGAACGAGGCGGACTACACCCACATCACCTACGGCTTCACGCTGGCCGCTGCCGAAACGCTTGTCCGCCTGCACCCGGGCATGACCTTCATCTACGTCTCGGGCGCCAGCACGGACAGCACCGAGGGCGGGCGCAGCATGTGGGCGCGGGTCAAGGGCCGCACCGAGAATGCGCTGCTGCGGCTGCCCTTCAAGGCGGTTTACCTGTTCCGGCCCGGCATCATCCAGCCGCTCCATGGTGTGCGTTCGAAGACGGCTGCCTACCGCGTTTTCTATACCGTGGCCGCGCCGCTGCTGCCGCTGTTGCGGGCGCTGTTCCCGCGCAGCGTGCTGACCACCGAAATCATCGGGCTGGCCATGCTGAATGCCGCACGGCGGGGTGCGCCGCAGCCGGTGCTGGAAGTCGCCGACATCAATGCGCTGGCGAGGGGAGGGTAATCGGTGCGGCGTAGCTGTGCTTTGCACGCACGTTCACTGCCCGGATCCGACGCGGCGAGGGCGATGTTGAAGGCAAAGGGCCTGGAGCCAGACTGAATGCGACGTGCCCCCTATCCGGGGCGCTGCTCAAAGACGCCCCTGGCAACCGGTATGGCGGAAAACACGTTTGGCCACCCGGCATAAAAGGCGAGGTGCGTGAGCACTTCGGAGGCCCGCGCCTTCGTCAGGCCGTTATCCATTGCCCGATTGAGGTGATAGGGGATCTGTGCAACCTGCCCGGCTGCAATGAGCGCGCTGACGGTGACCAGGCTCCGGTCCCTGGGCGCCAGTGCCGGGCGTAGCCACAGATCGTGAAACAGCACATCGCCGGTGTACGCCGCAAGCCCGGGCGCCACGGGGGCCACATCCTGCTCGACACGCGCGGCACGCAGCTTCTCCGCCGCTTCGTCAATCGGCAGCAGCGCAGCCGAGGCCGCAGGCAACTGGTCGATCCCGATCCCTCGCTTGCCAAAGACATCTTTTGCCACCGCCACCGCGGACATCGCATTCGCCCACCCGCAATAGAAGGCGAGATGCGTGATGATCTCGGAAATCTCGCCGGGCTTCACGCCATGGTCGAGCGCGAGGTTGACGTGGTACGGCATCTCGATCGTCTGGTTGCGGGCAATCAAGGCCGCGAGCGTGACCATGCTGCGGTCGCGCGGCGACAACTCGGGGCGCTTCCACAGATCCCCAAGCAGGGTGCCTTGTGTGTACCGTTCCAGCGCCGGCGCCACCATGCGCACATCCTCCAGCGTCAAGGCTGGCTGCAGCGTTCCCGAGTCCGGCATGCGCCGGTCCGACTGCGCGCAGGCAGAAGCCATCGAGGACAAGATCACCGCTGACACAGCAACATGTTTCATCGATATTTCCCTTTGCAACGCTTGTGGATCCAGTTCGCGCCTCAGCGCCCCTAGCTGCCGTATTGTTCGTCGCTGACCTTCTCCAGCCAGTCAACGTTGCTGCCGTCAAGCCATTCCTGAATCGCAATATGCGACATCCCAGTGGTTGCCGTAGCACCATGCCAGTGCTTGACGCCCGGCGGAATCCATACGATGTCGCCCGGCCTGATCTCCTGCTTCTCGCCGCCCGTTTGCTGCACCCAGCCCACGCCGCTGGCGACGATCAAGGTTTGGCCCAGCGGGTGGGTGTGCCAGGCGGAGCGCGCTCCCGGCTCGAACGTAACCAGTCCGGCGGATGCCCGCGAAGCCCCCTTAGGCTGGAACAGCGGGTCCAGGCGCGCGGAGCCCGTGAAATACTGAGATGGCACCTTGGTGGAAGGTTGTGCACCGTTACGCGTGATGGCGATCGACCGTGCATCGTGGCCCGGGGGCTGCGAGCGCGTGGCCGATGCAGCGGGTGCTACCTCGTTTGCACAGGCGCAAGCCGAGGCCGGCATGGCAAGCGAAGCTACCAGGGTGAGGAGCCGCATCATCCGAGTCTCTCCGCGTGGATGTGGCATTGGGGGAAGAAGCCCGTTACCGAAGCCTGCTGCCGCAGTGCGGGGCATCGATGCTTGTCACGCAAGCCAACGTGCACCCTGCAAATCTAACCATCGCGCCGGCGTGTGACTAGACGCTAGAATCCGCAAACACCTATGAGATGGGTTCATCAATGCCGCGCGAAAACTTTAACGACCTGCTTGCCTTCATTGCCGTCGCGCGCGAGCGCAGCTTCACCCGCGCGGCTGCGCAGCTGGGGGTGTCGCAATCCGCGTTGAGCCACACGGTCCGCGCGCTCGAGACCAGGCTTGGCCTGCGGCTCCTGACCCGCACCACGCGCAGCGTTTCCCCGACCGAGGCCGGGGAGCGCCTTCTGCAGACGGTGGCCCCCCGCTTCGAGGAGATCGAAGCCGAGCTGACAGCGGTGACCGAGCTTGGGGATAAACCCACGGGCACCATTCGCATCACAGCCACCGACTACGCCACCAAGACCATCCTGTGGCCCAGGCTGTCCAAGGTGCTTCGGAAGTATCCTGTGATCAAGGTGGAAATCATCACGGATTACGGGCTCTCCGATATCGTTGCGGATCGCTATGACATCGGTGTGCGCAACGGCGATCAGGTGGCAAAGGACATGATCGCGGTGCGCATCGCGCCCGATATGCGCATGGCCATCGTTGGCTCGCCTGCCTATCTGGAAGAGCGGCCGCTGCCAAAGACGCCACAGGACCTGACCACGCACAACTGCATTAACCTGCGTCTGCCGACGCTTGGTGGCTTCTACGCGTGGGAGCTGAAGAAAGGCAAGCGTGAAGTGCAGGTGCGGGTAGAGGGCCAGCTTGCCTTCAACGGTACGTATCAGATGCTGGATGCCGCGCTATCCGGATATGGTCTTGCGTATGTCCCCGCGGATCTGGCGCAGGCACACGTCGCGGCAGGCCGTCTCGTCTGGATACTTGAAGACTGGTGTCCCACGTTTCCGGGCCTGCACGCCTACTACGCCAGCCGGCGGCAATCCTCGCGAGCGATGGCACTCGTCATCGATGCGCTTCGCTACCGTACGTAGCGTACCTGGCGTACGTAATGTACGTGGGCGCCGTCGGCATTCATGAGTCCACTTCATAAAGGCTTGCGGCTTTCCGGGCTTTTTCGATAGATGGTACGTCCCTATCATCTCACCTGACTAAACGCTCAAGGCGAGGCAGGGATGGACCACTCTTTCGAAGGCAAGGTCGCGCTTGTCACCGGCGCCGGCTCTGGCATGGGCCGGGCCACTGCGCGGGCATTCGCGCAAGCTGGCGCGGCTGTCGTCCTGGCCGATGTGAACGAAGCGTCGGCCCGGCTGGCTGCCGCCCAACTCGTCGCAGCAGGCCACGAAGCCATTGCCGTGCAATGCGACGTGGCCGATGAGGCGCAAGTCAAGGCAATGGTCGATCTGACCGTGTCTACCTTCGGCCGCCTGGATGCGGCGTTCAACAACGCGGGCGTAAATAGCCCTGTCGCGGAAACCGCCGATGCAAGCGGCGAAGAATTCGATCGCGTGAACGCGATCAATCTGCGCGGCGTCTGGAACTGCATGAAGTACGAGTTGCGCCACATGCGGGAGCAGGCAAGCGGTGCGATCGTCAACTGCTCGTCGCTCGGCGGGCTGGTGGGCATTGCCGGCCGCGCGGTCTATCACGCATCCAAGCATGGCGTGCTTGGAATGACCAAGAGCGCGGCGCTCGAGTATGCCGCCAGGGGTATCCGCATCAACGCGGTGTGCCCGGGGATCATCGACACGGCGATGGTCGCGGGCATGCTGGCCAGCGAACCCGAAGCCATGAAGGAACTGATGAAGGAGCAGCCGATCGGGCGGCTGGGCCGGCCGGAGGAGATCGCCTGCGCGGTGCTCTGGCTTTGCTGCCCCGGCGCCAGTTTCGTCATCGGACATGCGCTCGCGGTCGATGGCGGCTACACGGTGCGATAAGAGTTTGTAGCCTGATAAACCGCAGGCACTGCCTGCGCGGAGAAGTAGGATGGATTACCGATATCTGGGGCGCAGCGCCCTGAAGGTTTCGCCCTTGTGCCTGGGCGCAATGATGTTCGGCGGGGAGACCGATGAGGTCACCTCGAAGCGCATCATCGACAAAGCGTTCGACCAGGGCATCAATTTCATCGATACCGCCGACGTCTACCACGGCGGCCGTTCGGAAGAGATTGTCGGGCGTGCCATCGCCGAGCGCCGCGACAACTGGGTGGTGGCGACCAAGTTCGGGTATCCGACGTCGCAGGGGCCGAACGAGCAGGGGCAATCGCGCAAGTGGATTGTCCAGTCGGTGGAAGCCAGTCTCAAGCGTCTTGGCACCGACTATATCGACATCCTGTACTTCCACCGCGCCTTGGTCGATGCGCCGCTGGAAGAAGGCGTGCGTGCCATTGGCGATCTGATCCGCCAGGGCAAGATCCGATACTTCGGCATATCGAACTTCCGCGGGTGGCACATCGCCGAGATCGTGCGTCTCGCTGATCAACTGGGCATTGGCCGGCCGGTCGCCAGTGAGCCGCTCTACAACCTGGTCGACCGCACCGCGGAGATCGAGCAATTGCCCGCGGCCGCACACTACGGTGTCGGCGTCGTTTCGTATAGCCCGCTGGCCCGGGGCGTGCTGACCGGGAAATATGCCGCGGATGCCGCGCCGCCGGCCGACTCGCGCGCAGGCCGCGGCGACAAGCGCATCCAGCAAACGGAATGGCGGCCGGAGTCCCTGGCGATCGCGCAAAAGCTCGCTGCCCACGCCGCCGCGCGTGGCACGACCTCGATCGCCTTCGCCTTGGCCTGGGTGCTCAGGAACCAGCTGGTCAGCGCCACCATCGCAGGGCCTCGGACGCAGGCGCATTGGGATAGCTACGTCGAAGCCCTGAAGCTGCAGCTCGGCCCGGACGACGAGAAGTTCGTCGACAGCCTGGTTGCTCCCGGCCACGCGTCAACGCCGGGCTACACGGATCCCGGATATCCGATCGAAGGTCGTCGCGCCGTTTGAGGCCGACGCTGCTTAAGGAGATTGATCATGCAAAAACGCAAGCTTGGAAACAGTGGCCTCGAAGTGTCGGCGATCGGCCTGGGCTGCATGGGCTTGAGCTTTGGTTACGGCCCGGCCACCGAGACATCCGAAGGCATCAAGCTGATTCGCGCTGCATTTGAGCGAGGCGTCACGTTCTTCGACAGCGCCGAGGCCTATGGCCCGTTTGTCAACGAGGCGCTCCTCGGTGAGGCGCTTGCGCCGTTTCGCGACCAGGTGGTGATCGCTACCAAGTTTGGCTTCAAGGATGGTAACTCGGCCAACGGCCTGGACAGCAGGCCGGAGCGCATCCGCGCGGTTGCCGAGGCTTCGCTCAAGCGCCTGAAGACCGATCGCATCGACCTGTTCTACCAGCATCGCATCGATCCGGCCGTGCCGGTAGAGGACGTGGCTGGCACCGTCAAGGATCTGATCCGGGAAGGCAAGGTCAAGCACTTCGGAATGTCCGAAGCGGGAGCGCAGTCGATCCGCCGTGCCCACGCCGTGCAGCCGGTGGCGGCGCTGCAGAGCGAGTATTCGCTGTGGTGGCGCGAGCCGGAGGAGACGGTGCTGCCGACTCTCGAGGAACTGGGCATCGGCTTCGTGCCGTTCAGTCCGCTGGGCAAGGGCTTCCTGACCGGCGCGATCGACGCGAACACCTCGTTCGACAAGACCGATTTCCGCAATGTCGTGCCGCGCTTCTCCGAGGAGAACCGCAAGGCCAATGCAGCCCTGGTCGAAGTGCTCGGCAAGATCGCCGACGGCAAGGGCGCCACCCGGGCGCAGGTTGCGCTCGCCTGGCTGCTTGCGCAGAAGCCGTGGATCGTGCCGATTCCGGGCACCACCAAGCTGCATCGGCTGGAAGAGAACGTCGGCGCGGCCGCGCTCGAACTGTCGGCTGACGACCTGTTGGCCATCGAAGCCGCACTTCGGCAGATCACGGTTGTGGGCGATCGCTACCCAGCCCACCTGCAGCAGCGCGTCGACCGCTAACCTACCTGCTTTCCTGTGGCACCAGCCTGCCGGTCCCCGACGCTCGGGCACCGGCAGGTTGCAGTTCGCCTGGAGAGCGTCTTGAGCCATTTCGATGAACGATCAACCCTCTGCCGGGCCGGGAACCTTGCCCGGCGATGCGCCCCAAGGCGCGATATCGCCTGGCACTAGCGCTGCCGTACGGCAGGCCGAGAACGCGCACAGCCTGCGGATCCTGGCAATCCTGAGCACCTTGATGGCCTTTGCCTTGATCTCGACGGACCTGTACCTGCCTGCGTTGCCCACGATGGCCGTGGCGCTGCGCGCGGATGCCGGTACTGTCGAGCTGACGATTTCCGGGTATCTGATCGGCTTCAGCCTGGGCCAGCTTCTGTGGGGGCCTGTCGGTGACCGGTACGGTCGCCGCTTGCCGATCTCCATCGGGCTGGTCCTGTTCATCATCGGTTCAGCCGGCTGCGCGCTGTCGAGTTGAGGCACCGGCTTCCTGGTTGGCAAATTCCGCACAGTCGAGACGGCGCGACGCACGCGCACTGCGTGGCCTGCCGGCCCGCCACTACCGCCCTTACAGTGCGCTGCGACTGTGCAGTCGGAACTCGATCGGCGAGATCGACATCCGTTTTCGAAATATCTTGGCCAATCGGTCGCCGTTGCTCAAGCCACTGCGGCGCGCGATCTTGTCGACCGGCAATTCGGTTTCGGCGAGCAGGCGGCTCGCCATATCGAGCCGTATGCGCAGCAGGTAATCGGAGGGGAGAATGCCCATCGCTAGCTTAAAGCAGCGCAGGAAGTGGCGCTCGCTCATGGCGGCAATCCGGGCAGCATCGGCAACAGAGATCGAGCGTTCGCAGTTCTCGTGCAGCCAGCGCGCCGCCTTGCGCATCTTGTCGCCTACGCTGAGGGACTCGTTTCGCCCCGGGAGCAGTTCGGCGCTCCAGGTCGGAGCCAGGCGTTCAGCTACGACGCGCGCGACGTCATGCCCCAGATCATTCTTGATGATCGCCAGCGCGCTCTTCAACGACTTGCCGTGGCTAGCGGGCTCGCCGGGTGAAGACATTGCGCGAGCACGGGCGCGCTGCGGCTCTTCATGATTCTGGAGAATGCCCGCGGCGGCCAGCAAGGCGTGGCCGTCGGCGCTCTCCATGAGGGCGGCGGTCTTGGGGTAGACGGCGCCGAGCCAGCAATGCAGACGCTCGTCGCCAGCGGCGTTGTGCGCCTTCACCCCGCCGGCGATGAAGAGGACATCGAAGCCGATGTCGTGGCGGGCCTCCAGTTCATCGGTCCAAACCAGGACGGACGAAGAACAGGCGATGTTGCCGCCGTGTGAGGACAGGAAGCGAACGTCGTAGAAGCAATCATCGCCTGCGCCTGATCGGGATATCTTGTTGGCAGCGTGGAAGATTTCCGCGACAAGTCCTGCGCCGAGCAGCGAGAACCCATCGAACACCAGAATGCCGATTCGCCGCGCACTGCGCCTGCCAAGGTGGTCGGATGCTTGCAGGAAATCTGTGTTTTCGTCTTCTAGGCGGACATAGGGCATGCACCCTCCAACGTTGCTGTTGTGCGATCGAAGTGCGCGGCACGATTGCGCAGCGCGGCACGGGAAGATGATGAAGACATAGCCGAAGCAGATCGCTGGTCAGCGACTCTTGCTGATAGCGTTGAGAACTTCGCGGCCGCGGCTGGTCAGGGATAGGCGCACCCGGCCTTCTGATAGCAGCTCCAACCGGACGAATTTCCGGTTGACCAAGACATCTAAGTCGGTGGGGTTCAGTTCAAGGCAGTCCTGAGTGCTATCGACGTGCATCAATGCGGCGATTTCATGAGGACTCAACATCTTCGTCTCCTGCCAAGGGGCTGAGTTTGTGTGAGGGACGCGCCGGGGGCGCACACGGCTATCGGCGTTTCTTCGCGCCTCTGACAGGCCGACGTTTGGGGCCCGATAGCAGGTCGCTCCAAAAGCCATAGACTTGCTTGGTCGCTTCCTTCCTGACTGCGGTTGACTGACGCCGGCCCTCGGCAGCAACACGGCCGCGAGCTGCGCCTGCTACGGAATTGGCGCTGCTCAGCCAGATGCTCATGAAGGGATTCTTCTTGGTCCAGGGATTTTTCATCGCTGCGCCTTCGGTTGTGAAACTGCGCTGATGTGACGTTGGGTCAGGCACAAAGACAAAGACCGCGCTCCACGCCAGTGCAGGATGAGCGCTGGCTTCGGCAGCCAGAAAAAAAGGAGCCAGCAACTACCAGAAAGCTGCGGCCCCTGAAGCCTCGGAAAAAAGCCTCGGAGAAAGCAGGGAATTACGCTGCGAGCGCCAGGAGTTCTTCCTTTAGCGTTGCCATTCTCGTGGCCACCTCGCGGAGGTCAACATTTTGCTTGATGACGGCCTCGAACATCTCCCCCTCTTCCTCCTCTACATGATGTCCCACGTACTCCGTGAGGACCTTGTAAGTCGCTTCCAGGCGGTCGCTATCTGCGGCTCTTCTTATTGCCGCGATGAGGTCCTTGGCCACGCCATGTTCCACTTTCGCCTCGTTGAGGAGGTCATCGAGGTCGTCGGAAACGCCCCGGAGCGCTGGATAGAAAATCTCCTCCTCGATCCGGGCGTGCATTGCGAGCTGATTGCAGGTTTCACCGGCAATCGATTCCTTATTGGATTTGCTCTGCTCAAACGACTTGAAGAGCTTCTTGACGGCGCGGTGGTCATCCATCAGTGCGCCCAGCGCTTGGCGCTGGCCTGCCGGAATCTTCGACTTGTCCATGTTGTTGCCTCGGTCTTGAAAGCGCCGAACTGCAGGATGCGGGTAAGCGCCGGCAAAGAGGTGCACGTTCCATGCCACTTCGCACCGCTTCCATCAGCAAGATACCTCCGGTCAATTCCCAGGCGGGCTCCATCCGGTCGCCCGGCGACACGAGCAGGTAAACGATTCGCAGGCGCATAACCGCTGGTAAGGCAGGGCGGTCAAGATGGCCATCGTCTTGTAAGAAATGCCGCACTGCGCAAGCTTGTCGGATCGGTTGACCAAAATCGTCCGAGTGACTCAGGCAGCAGGCGACTCGGCCAATAGTTGAGCAAGGACGGCATGCTCCACCGGCTTGACGAGGTGCGCGTTGAAGCCGGCTTCACGGGACTTCTGCCGATCTTCGTCATGACCCCAACCGGTCATGGCTACCAACACCATGTGCTTGCCCCACGGCTGCGCGCGAATCTGGCGAGCCGCGTCATAACCGCTGATGACCGGTAGGCCGATATCGAGCAGCACCACGTCCGGCCGTAGCGCCGCCGCTCTCTCCACTGCCTCATCGCCATCAAAGGCTGTGTGCGCCTCGTGGCCGGTCAGCCTCAGCAATATGGCGAGAGATTCCGCCGAATCCTTGTTGTCATCGACAACCAGGATGCGGCGCGGCGCGGTAGTTGCCTGTTCGCCGATGGCCGGTACCGTCGCCTGCTTCGGCGGCGCTGCGACCCTGATTGGCAGGCGCACGATGAATTCGCTGCCTTGCCCAATGCCGCCACTGCAGGCTTGCACCGTGCCCCCGTGCAGTTCCACCAGGCTCTTTACCAGCGTCAGGCCGAGGCCAAGACCGCTCTGCCGGCGCTCCAGTGACGTATCGGCTTGCATGAACATGTCAAAGATGGTGAGCAGCGTGTCGCTGGCGATGCCGATGCCGTTGTCGCGTACCCGGACAACGGCCTCCTCGCCATCTTGCTCGACCGTGAGCCAGATCTGGCCGCCGTTGGAAGTGAACTTGCAGGCATTGCTTAGAAGATTGGCCACGACTTCCACTAGTCTGGCGGCATCCGCATCAAGGTACAGGGGCAGCGCCGGCAGCGCGACGATCAGTTTGTGCTTCGCATGTTCGATGGCGGGGCGGCAGGCCTCCACCGCATGATTGACAACCGATGCCAGTTCGACGGCTTCGGTGCGGAGCTCGAACTTGCCGCGGCTGATGCGGCTCACATCCAGCAAGTCGTCAACGAGGCGCACTATCTGCGAGATTTGACGCTGCAGCATCTCGGTGACTGGTCTCACCTTTTGCTCATCGCCCCCTGCTCGTCGCAGAATCTCCACCGCGTTACGGATCGGCGCGAGAGGGTTGCGTAGTTCGTGGGCCAGTTGCGCCAGAAACTCGCTCCTGCGGCGGTCGGCGTCCATCAATGCCTGTTCGGCGTGCCTGCGCTCGGCAATTTCCGCCTCCAGGCGCTGGTTGGCCAGCCGAACCTGATATGCCGCCGAGGCGAATGTTGCCAGGCTCTCGAGCAGTCGCTTGTCTTCACGATCGAACTTGCGCGTCTCATCATGCGCGACAGCCCAGACAGTGCCGACAGCTTGACCATCGACATGAAAGGGAACCAATAGTCCTTCAACCAGCAAGGGACGAACGTCTGCGAACTGGGTGTAATAGCGATGGGGATGGGCGAATAGCAACGCGGCGTCTAGATCGAGCACAGTGCCGCAGGGGCCAAAGTCACGCGGCGTGGTCGTGTTCCAGACGAGCGGCGCCCATTGTCCGGCGACAGCGTACCAGCGGAAATGATTTCCTTTCGGGTTCAGTCCGCCAGGGGGGGCCAGCTTCTTCCAAGAGGCTGATGCCCGCGGAGTGTGCCCTGCACAAGTCCAGCGCGATATCCACCAGCCTTTGCAGAACACTACCCGGCGAGTGGGTCAACTCCTGCACCAGGGCGAGGAGCGCCTGGTTTTCGGCCTGGTATTCGGGCGCCCGCGACGGCCGCCTCCCTAGTTCCTCGGTACTGGGGTTGCCCCGTTTCATCGGACAGATTTGCATTGGAATTTTATGTCAATGGGTTTTCTCCTTGTGATGGGGCGG
>NZ_JBIUHC010000208.1:0-15406 GCF_044627735.1 Cupriavidus sp. CuC1
AGCGAAATCCAGTATCTACGCGGCATTCCGACTCGGTGCGGCCGCGGAATAACACTGAGCTTGCGAAAGTAGGGCTAAGCGTCCTCAGCGTCCTCAGCGTCCTCAGGCAGGCTGCGGCTGCGTCGCGGCAAAGCTTGGCCGCTCGCGCATCACTGCCTGCGCACGCCGCACGTTGGGGTACTTCTCCAGCAAGGCGGCGCCTTCGGGAAACATGCCGACGTAGGTCACGATTGGCGCGAGGAACAGGTCCGCCATTGACATCGCCGTACCGACCAGGTAATCGCGATTGCCGTAGGCTTCGTCGAACGCGCCTAACTGCGTGGCTATCTCCGGCAGCGCGGCATCGATCACGGCGCGGTCAGGCTGGCCGTTTTCGCCCTTGGGGAAAATGTACTGCAGTACGTAGCGGCGCACCATGGCGTCGTAGGCATGGCAAATGATCAGGCTGATCCACTGCTCGCAGCGCGCATGGCCACTGGGGCCGGGTTGCCGCGGGAGCAGGCTCGGACCCTCGAAGGCTTCCTCGATATAGGCCAGGATCGCGCGGGTCTCATAGAAGGAAATCGGGCCATCGGTGAGCACCGGAATGCGGCCGAACGGGCTATGCGCAAGCACCTCCGGCGAATGCGGCGGCACGGGCTGCAGCTTGTAGGCCACGCCCTTCTCCTCCAGGGCCATGCGCACCGTGCGGCAATAGCTGCTGCGCGGGTCGCCGATCACGGTGACGGAGCCGGCGCTGCCGTCCGGGTCCAGGAAATCGCTGAGGCGATTGAACACCGATTGCCAGCCGCCCATGTGCGAATCGCGCTCGCCCGCCTCGGGAAAGCCGCTGTGGCGCATGTGCAGGTGGGTGCCGCCATCCTTGGCCGTCAGCGTGACTTCAATCAGTGTCTTGATCTCCCGCGGCATCGGGCCGGCTTCCCAGACCCAGGTATAGGCGAGGAAATCCGCCCGGTCGATCGCCTGGTACTCGCCGCCCACGGTGTGCCTGGAACCATCGCGCCCGCCCATCACGATGCGGTACTTGCCGCCGACCCGCGTATCCGCGCTGGCCTCCAGCACGTGCATGCCGCGCGGGCAATGCCACTCGGACAGCGCTGCCTGGCTGGTGAATGCATCGAACACCTTCTCGCGCGGGGCGCGGATGAAGCGGTCCATTTCCAGATGAAAGGTAGCAGCTTGGGTCATGATTTTTTCCCTCGGACTTTGCTTGCGTTGCCGGTGCCTTCGGTGGAGCCCGCCGCATGGGTGCGTTCGACGAACTCGACAAGGCGATCGAGATTGCCCTCCCAATGGCGCCGGTAGGCGCCCAGCCAGTCATGCGCGTCGCGCAGCGCATCCGCGCGCAAATGGCAGATGCGCCAGCGGGCGCTGACCTCCCGCTCGATCAGCCCGGCATCCGCCAGCACGCGCAGGTGCTTGGAGATGGCCGGGGCCGACATGTCGAACGGCCGCGCCAGCTCGCTCACCGGCGCCTCCCCTTCGGCCAGGCGCGCCAGGATGGCGCGGCGCGTGGGATCGGCCAGTGCGGCAAAGATGGTGGTCAGCGGGTCGGTGGAGGATGGCATGGCTTCATTTAACCAATGAGTTAATCGAAAGTCAAGGGCGAAAAACGGGATCGTGCCGGCACGGCTGCGCCGACGCCGTTGCGGGGATCGAACGCATAATGTCCCACTGAACCGGTGTCGGCGCGCCGCTAGCGCGGCTGCGGTTGCATGCGCGGCAACTCAGATATGCAGCAGATTTACCGCCGCGCGCATTGCCCATTCATTGCCCATTCATTGCCCATTCATTGCCCATGCGTAGCGCATGCATAGCGCATTCATTGCACATTACCCACGATGGACTATCCTGCCTTGCAGGCGTGCCATTCGTCCGGCGCGTTGCCGCGCTGGCGGCGGGCCGGTCGGCAAGCGCGTCGCGTAGAGCATAGAAGCCGTCTTCCACGGGAGGCCGGCCTCTACCTGTCCACGTCGCGCGCGGCACACGGCCGCGGCGTTGCAGCGGAGAGCCTGCCATGGGGCCAAATCGCGCGTTGCTGCCCGATAGTCTTCACCACCTGCCGCCGGGCTCGCGCGCGCTGCGCGCGTGCAATCCCCATCGATGGCTGGCGCTGACGCTAGGCGTGCGGCGCAGGCAGGCCCTGCCCGACCTGGCGGCGCTGGACCCGCTGCTACCCGCGCAACGCACCTACCTGAGCCATCGCGACCTGGAGGCCAGGTACGGCTCGGACCCTGCCGCGGTGGCGCGCATCGAAGCCTTCGCCCGCGCGCATCGCCTGGTGGTATCGCGCGACGACCGCGCCACGGCCTCGCTGGAGCTGGCGGGCACGGTGGCCGATATCAACGCGGCATTTGGCGTCAGCCTGCTCGACTATGCCCAGCCAGCGCTGGGCACCTTCCACGCGCGCACGCAGGCGGTGTCCGTGCCCGACGATGTGCAGGGCGACATTACCGCCGTGTTCGGCCTGAACAACCATGCCGTGGTGGCACGGCGCCCGCGCGTGGCCGCGGCCCTGCGCGCCAGCCTCGCGCAGCCGCGCCGGCCCTGGTTCATCCCCGGTGAACTGGCGCAGGCCTATCGTTTCCCGGATGCCGACGCCCATGGCCAGTGCATTGCGCTGCTGGAGTTCGGCGGTGGCGTGGAAGACAGCGACTTGACGGCTTACTTCGCGCGGATCGCGGTGCCCAGGCCGGACGTGAGCGTGATCGCGCTGGGTGGCGCCACGGCGGACCCGCAGGCCGACCCGGCCGCCACCGGCGAGGTCATGCTTGATATCGAGATCGCCGGCGCGCTGGGCGGCGGCGCCAGCATCGCGGTGTATTTCTCCACCTTCGACGAAAAGGGCGTGATCGATGCCATCAACGCGGTGATCAACGACACCGTGCACCGTCCCACAGTGGTATCGGTCAGCTGGGGCTGGGACGAGAACCAGCCATTCTCCAACGGCATCCTGTGGTCGCCCGCGGCCATCGCGCATGTCAACCAGAGCCTGCTGGCGGCTGCGCAACTCGGCATCAGCGTATGCGTGGCCACCGGCGACGATGGCGCGGAGGCCCAGTTGAAGGACGGACGCGCCCACGTCAACTTCCCCGCCACCAGCCCCTATGTGCTGGCGGTGGGCGGCACCACGCTGCATGTGGCCAGCGCGGCCGGCGGCGGCACCCACATGACCGAAGTGGTGTGGAACGGCGGCCCCGGCAATGGCACGGGCGGCGGCATCAGCGACATCACGCCGCGCCCCGCCTGGCAGGACGGCATCGTGCCGCCCTCCATCAATCCCGGCCATTTCGCCGGCCGGGGCATACCCGACGTGGCCGCCGATGCCGATCCGCAGACGGGCTACTTTGTGATGTCGGGCGGCCGCTATGGCGTGGTGGGCGGCACCAGCGCGGCTGCACCGCTGTGGGCGGCGCTGCTCGCGCGCGCCAATGCCCTGCTGGGCACGCGGACCGGGAATTTCAATGCGTTGCTGTACCAGAAGTTCGGCCCCGCCGGGGTGCTGCGGGATATCGTGACCGGCAACAACGACACCGAAGGCCTGCTCCGCGGACACTTCGCCGCTGCCGCGGGCTGGGATGCCTGCACTGGCTGGGGCACGCCGGACGGTGCCAGGCTGCTGCAGGCGCTGGGAGGCAAGACATGACCACCGGTTCGCGCGTGACGTTGAAAACCACGGCAAACACCACGGCAGGGAAGACGGCAGGGAAGACGACGGGCAAGCCGCGCCCCGCTGCCCGTGGCGGCAACCGCAACCAGCCCTTTTTCGACCCGGTCGCCTACGGCAATGGCCCCGACGATAACGTGACCGATGCCACCGAAAACGGCGCCATCACGCATCACACCATCGTAGTGGGCGGGCAGCGCCTGGCCTATACAGCAACGGCGGGCCACCTGGTGACGGTCGATGCGGGCAGCTCGAAGCCGAACGCCAGGATGTTCTACGTGGCCTTCTCCGTGGACGCGGGCAAGTCCGCGCGCGCGGGCGAGCGTCCGGTGACCTTCTTCTATAACGGCGGCCCGGGCTCATCGTCCGTCTTCGTGCTGCTGGGCTCCTTTGCGCCGAAGCGGATCAAGACCCTGATGCCCAGGTTCACGCCGCCCGGCCAGTACCAGATCGAGGACAACCCGGAAACCCTGCTCGACAAGAGCGACCTGGTCTTTATCAACCCGGTCGGCACCGGCTACTCGTCGGCGCTGGCGCCATACAAGAACGCGGACTTCTGGGGCGTGGACCAGGATGCCCGCTCGATCGCACAGTTCATCAAGCGCTACCTCACCAGTAACCAGCGCTGGGGGTCGCCGAAGTATCTGTTCGGCGAGTCCTACGGCACCGCGCGCAGCTGCGTGCTGGCCTACCTGCTGCACGAGGATGGCGTGGATCTGAACGGCATCACGCTGCAGTCGTCCATCCTGGACTACACCCAGTCCGGCAATCCGGTCGGCGCATTGCCCACCGCGGCGGCCGATGCCTGGTACCACAAGCGGCTGGGCGTCAGGCCGGCGCCATCCGACCTGTCGGCCTTTGCCAGCCAGGTCGCGCAGTTCGCGCGCACCGACTACGCGAGCGCCCTCGCGCAATTCCCCAGGGCCAGCCCGGCCACCCTGCGCAGGCTGTCCGAGTACACCGGCATCGAAGCCGCCACGCTGAGCGCCTGGGGCCTGGACGTTGCCGCCTACGACAGCCAGGGCAACTCGCTGTTCCTGCGCACCCTGCTGAAATCGCGCGGCGTGGCGCTGGGCGCTTACGATGGCCGGGTCACCGCCATCGACACCGGCATCGCGGGTAAGATCGATCCCAACTCCGGCGGCAACGACCCGACCATGACCGCCATCGGCGGCGAATACACGGCGATGTGGAACAAGTATCTCAACGAGGACCTGTTGTTTACCTCCAGCTCCGCCTTCACCGACCTGAACGACCAGGCCTTCAAACATTGGGATTTCGGCCATATCGACCCGACCGGCGCGCAGCGCGGGCTGGATGCGCGCGGCAATGTGGTGCTGTATACGGGCGGCGACCTGGCCGCCGTGATGGCGCTCAACCCGGACCTGAAGGTACTGTCCGCCAACGGCTACTTCGATTTCGTCACGCCGTTCTACCAGACCGTGATCGACCTGCAGCGCATGCCGACAGTCAGCCAGGCCGTGCGCAACAACCTGAGCGCACGCTTCTATCCCTCCGGTCACATGGTCTACCTCGACGGCGGCTCGCGCACGGCGCTCAAGCAGGACCTGGCCGTGCTGTACACGCGCACGGCCGCGGACCGGCCCGCGATGATGCGGATCCTGGCGTTGCAGGAGCGCACGGTGGCGCGGGCCTGAGCCCTTACGCCGCGCGCGCCAGCACGCTGGCAATGGCGCCGGCCACCTGCGCCACGTTGCGCTCATTGAGCCCCGCCACGCACATCCGCCCCGAGCGCAGCAGGTACACGCCGTGCTCGTTGCGCAGCCGGTCCACCTGATCCGCCGTCAGGCCGGTATAGGTGAACATGCCGCGCTGGGTGAGGTAGCGCGACAGCGCCTCACCGCTCACGTGGGCGGCCAGGCCGTTGTGGATGGCCACGCGCATCTTGGCGATACGCTCGCATTTGCCTGCCAGCTCGCGTTCCCAGATCGTACGCAGGGCCGGCGTGGTCAGCACTCGGGCCACCACCCGGGCGCCGTGCGTGGGCGGGTTGCTGTAGTTGGCGCGCACCGCGCCGGTAAGCTGGCCCAGCACGCGGCCGGTCTCTTCCGCGCTGTCGCAAACCACGCTCAGCCCACCGCAACGCTCGCCGTACAGTGAGAAGTTCTTGGAGAACGAATTCGCCACCAGGCACGGCACACCCTGGGCAACGAGCTCGCGCACCGCGAAGGCATCGTCGTCCAGGCCAGCGCCAAAGCCCTGGTAGGCCATGTCGACAAAGGGCAGCAGCTCCTGCGCCTTGAGCAGGGTGATCAGCTCGCGCCACTGGTCCTGGTCCAGGTCCACGCCGGTGGGGTTGTGGCAGCAGGCGTGCAGCAGCACGATGCTGCGCTTGGGGATGGTCCGCAGCGCGTCCAGCATGGCGCCGAACTTCAGGCCGCCGGTGGCGTCGTCGTAATACGGATAGGTATTCACGGTAAAGCCCGTGCGCTCGAAAATCACCCGGTGGTTTTCCCAGCTTGGGTCGCTGATCCACACCTGGGCATCCGGGAAATACCGCTTGAGGAAGTCGGCGCCCACCCGCAGCGCGCCCGAGCCGCCAAGCGTCTGCACGGTGGCGATGCGATCGCCGGCGCGGGCCTGGCACTGCTCGCCGAAGACCAGCGCCTGCACGGCGTCGCGGTACGGTGCAAACCCGGCCATCGGCAGGTAGGGGCGCGGGCCCATGTCGGCCATCAGCTCGGCTTCGGCTTGCGCCACGGCCTGCATCACCGGCAGCCGGCCTTCGTCGTCGAAGTAGATGCCGATGCTCAGGTTGACCTTATCGGTCCTGGGATCGAGTTGAAAGCTCTCGTTGAGGGAGAGGATCGGGTCGCCCGGATAGGCATCGATGTGTTCGAACATTGGATACTCTGGCTGGATTGCTGGGATGGGTCGGAGCCGGCGGCCAGTGGCCGCCAGGGTCATCATTATGCCGATACGCGCTCGGGCAGGGCTGGTGCGGCGCTCTTCTGCTTTTGCCTGAGGCGGTAGCTCAGGCCCAGTACGGCCAGCCATGCCGGAATCAGGTACACCGAGATGCGCAGGCCGGGCGTGAGGTACATCACGTACAGGATACCCCCCAGGAAGGCCAGGCACACATAGTTTGTCAGCGGATAGCCCAGGCTCTTGAAACGCGTTTCCTGGCCCGCAAGACGCTTGTCGCGGCGGAACTTGAGGTGAATGATGCTGATCATCGCCCAGTTGATGATCAGGGCCGAGACCACCAGCCCCATCAGCAGCTCGAAGGCTTCGCCCGGCATGAAGTAGTTGATCGCCACGCAAGCCGCGGTGGCCAGCGCGGAAACGCCGAGCGCGGCCAGCGGGATCCCGCGCTTGTTGACCTTCAGCAGCCCCTTGGGCGCATTGCCCTGCTTGGCCAGGCCGTACAGCATGCGGCTGTTGCAGTACACGCCGCTGTTGTAGACGGACAGCGCGGCGGTCAGCACCACGGCATTCAGTACCGTGGCGACGAGCTCGCTGTTCATCGCGTGGAAGATCAGCACGAACGGGCTGCCGCCGGTGACGACCTTCTCCCACGGGTAAAGCGATAGCAACACGCCCAGTGCGCCAACGTAGAAGATCAGGATGCGATAGATCACCTGGTTGGTGGCCTTGGGAATGGTTTTTTCCGGCTCATCTGCTTCCGCCGCGGTAATGCCCACCAGTTCCAGCCCGCCGAACGAGAACATGATCACCGCCATGGCCATGACCAGGCCGGAGATCCCGTTCGGGAAAAAGCCGCCGTGCTGCCACAGGTTGGACACGCTGGCCTGCGGGCCGGCCGTGCCGGACGCCAGCAGGTAGCCGCCGAACAGGATCATGCCGACGATGGCCAGCACCTTGACGATGGAGAACCAGAACTCCATTTCGCCGAAGGACTTGACGCTGGTCAGGTTGATGGCGTTGATCAGGAGGAAGAACGCCAGCGCGGAAACCCAGGTGGGGATGTGCGGCCACCAGTACTGGACATAGATGCCCACCGCCGAGAGCTCCGCCATGCTGACCAGGATATAGAGCACCCAGTAGTTCCAGCCCGACATGAAGCCCGCGAAGCTGCCGCAGTATTTGTTGGCGAAGTGGCTGAAGGAGCCAGCCACGGGTTCGTCGACCACCATCTCGCCAAGCTGGCGCATGATGAAGAAAGCGATGATGCCGGCCACCGCGTAGCCGAGCAGGACCGAAGGCCCCGCCATCTTGATGGTCTGGGCAATGCCCAGGAACAGCCCGGTGCCAATGGCGCCACCTAGCGCAATCAGCTGGATGTGCCGGTTTTTCAAGCCACGCTTGAGCGTCGCGTCTGTATTGTCGGAAGCGTTGGGAACCATCTTTTGTCTCTCTACCCACTCTTTTGGAATGTCGGCCTGCGCCTCTCGCTTGTCGCGGGCGCTTCGGCTTCGGCCAGGCACCACCGGCGCGCAGTCATGCTGCTGCGCCGGCGGTGTTGATGCGGTCAGTGCCGGGCGTGCCCCGGCTTGCCTTTTGGGGCCTAGACCTTGAGCGTGCCGCGCTCGATCTGGTCGCGTTCCAGCGATTCGAACAGCGCCTTGAAGTTGCCTTCGCCGAAGCCTTCGTCGCCCTTGCGCTGGATGAATTCGAAGAACACGGGGCCGAGCGACGCCTTGGAGAAGATCTGCAGCAGCAGGCGCGGCTTGCCGCCTTCCGTGGTGCCGTCGACCAGGATGCCGCGCGCCTTGAGCTGCTCCACCGGCTGGCCGTGGCCGGGCAAGCGCTTCTCCAGGCCGTCGTAGTAGTAGTCGTTGGGCGCCGTCATCAGGGGCACGCCGGCCATCTGCAGGCTGTCGATGACCTCGATCAGGTTGTCCGTCAGGAAGGCGATGTGCTGGATGCCTTCGCCGTTGAAGGCCATCAGGAATTCCTCGATCTGGCCGCTGCCCTTGGATGATTCTTCGTTCAGCGGAATGCGGATCTTGCCGTCCGGCGCGGTCATGGCCTTCGAGGTCAGGCCGGTGTATTCACCCTGTATATCGAAGTAGCGGATTTCGCGGAAGTTGAAGAGCTTTTCGTAGAAATTAGCCCAGTAAGCCATGCGACCACGGTAGACGTTGTGCGTCAGGTGGTCGATCAGGCGCAGGCCATGGCCCACCGGATGGCGGTCCACGCCTTCGATGAATTCGAAGTCGATGTCGTAGATGGACTTGCCTTCTTCAAAGCGGTCGATCAGGTACAGCGGCGCGCCGCCGATGCCCTTGATGGCCGGCAGGCGCAGCTCCATCGGGCCGGTGGCGAATTCCACCGGCTGCGCGCCGAGCTCCAGCGCGCGGGCATACGCCTTGTGCGAATCCTTCACGCGGAACGCCATGCCGCAGGCGCTGGGGCCGTGCTCGGCGGCAAAGTAGGCTGCCGGGCTGTGCGGCTCGCGGTTGACGATGAAATTGATCTCGCCCTGGCGGTACAGCACCACATCCTTGGAGCGGTGGCGCGCCACCAGCGTGAAGCCCATCTGCTCGAAGATCGGTTCCAGTAGGTTGGGAGTTGGCGAGGCGAATTCCACGAATTCGAAGCCCATCAACTGCATCGGGTTTTCAAACAGATCGGCCATGGTGTGCTCAACGAAAAGTTGGGGGACGAGAGAAATAATATTGCGGCTCCGGCGCGCCAACGCATCGATGCGCAGTGCCAGGCACGTGCGGCGCGGGCTCTCTTTTACCCGTCCGCACTGCTAATCTGGAGTTGAGTGTATATTCCGGGCCGCAAAATAGGATTTCGTAATCCACGCAGGCAAACCCTAGATCATGAGATAAAATTTCATGATTCATGGAATGCAGGAAACGAAAGTGCACAATGATGAGCTAGACCGCATCGACCGGCGCCTGCTGGGGGCTTTGCAGGAAAATGGGCGCGCGTCCAACCTGGAACTGGCCGAGGCCATCCGCCTGTCGCCAGCCCAGACGCTGCGCCGCCACCGGCGGCTGGAAGAGCTCGGCGTGATCAAGCGCTACGAGGCCCGGCTGGACTCAGCCAGCCTGGGTTTCGGCGTGGTGGCCTTTATCCACGTCACGATGGAGCGCGGCCATATCCGGGACCTGTCGAACTTCAAGGGGCTGGTCGCCGAACTGGCGCAGATCCAGGAGTGCTTCTCCGTGACCGGCGATATCGACTATGTGCTGAAGGTGGTGGCGCGCGATCTCAAGTCGCTGTCGGATTTCCTGCTCGACACCCTGATGCGCATCCCGGGCGTGAGCGGCGTAAAGTCCAGCGTCTGCCTGGACGAGATCAAGTGCACCAGCGCGATGCCGCTGGAGGCCTGATCGCATTGCCGGCGCCGGGCGCCTATGCTTGGATGAGATTTCCGGCTCACTCGTCCAGTGACTCCCACCCAGAGAACCAGCGGCCCCGATATCCTGTTTGGCGCCTTCGATCGCCATAACTTCGGCGACCTGCTGTTGCCGCACGTGCTCACGTGTCTGCTGCCAGGCCGGCGGCTGCGCTATGCCGGCCTGGCCCGACGCAACCTGCTGCCGTTCGGCGGCCACCAGGTCGGTGCGCTGACGCAGCTCGCGGCGTGCCCGGGCCTGTGCCCGGCAAACATCATCCACGTGGGCGGCGAGATTCTCTGCTGCGACGCCTGGGAGGCGGCCGTGATGCTGCAGCCGCCGGACCAGGCCGCGGCGGTGATCGCACGGTTCGAGGACCGCCCACAGGAACGGCAGGCATGGGCTCGCGGCGTGCTGGGCGTCGAGGCCCGGGCCCCGTACCTGCTGCAGCAGGCGCTGTTCCCCCAGGCGCGGCAAGTGATTTACAACGCCGTCGGCGGCGTCGACCTGGACCGGCGCGACCCGGCCATGCGGGCCGAGGTGCTGGGCAAGCTAAGGGCGGCCGCCCATGTCAGCGTGCGGGATGCGCAGACCAGGCGCATCTTGCAGGCCGACGGAATCGCCGCCAGCCTGGTGCCCGACCCAGCGGCGATGGTGGCAGCACTGTTCGGCGCGCGCATCCACCATCGAGCCCGCCAGGGTGAACCGGCACGGAGCATCCAGGCGTTCCCGCATGGCTACCTTGCCGTGCAGTTCAGCGCCGACTTCGGCGACGACGAGACGCTGCGCCAGATCGCTAGCCAGCTCGACCGCGCCGCGCGGGCGACGGGCTATGGCGTGGTGCTGTTTCGCGCCGGCGCCGCGCCCTGGCATGACGACCTGTCCTGCTACCGGCGCCTGGCGCAATGCATGCGAACCCCTGCGCCGCACATCTTTCGTTCCCTCGACATCTGGGACATCTGCGCCGTGATCGCGCATAGCCGCGGCTTTGCCGGCAGCAGCCTCCACGGCCGCATCGTGGCAATGGCATACGCCCTGCCCCGCCTGAACTTCGTCCATCCGGGGCAGGCACCAGGCACCGGCAAGCAGGCCGCGTACGCTGCCACCTGGGAGGCGCCCGGCGCGCCGCGGACGGTAGCGGTACAGGAGCTTGCCGACGGCATTGGCCAGGCGCTGGCATTTGAGCGCGCGCAGAGGGAACAGACGGCGCGCGAGCTCGCGGCGGCATACCGGCGCGGCTTCGTGGCCGTCGACGAACACTGACGCACGGACCGCGCCGACGCATTTACCTATGGCGGGCGCAACTGGCTGGGGCGCTACCCCGGATTGCACAGCGAGCGCATTGACCAGGCTGAAGCCAGCCCGCCATTCACCCTTGCGCTGCCGCCAGCGCGCCGATGCGGTCGAGCGCGGCGAGCAGCTTTGGCGTGGGCGGCTGGGCGCAATTGATCCGGACATGATGCGCGTACCGGCTGCCGTCCGGGCAGAACATGGCGCCCGGGCCGATGCTGATGCCCTCGCTCGCCGCCGCCTCGCACAGCGATAGCGCGTTGACGCAGGCAGGCAGCTCCACCCACAGCAAGAAGCCATCATCAGGTGCGCGCAGTTTCGTCCCCGCTGGCCAGGTGGCCGCGATGCGCGATGAGAACGTGCGCACCGAGTCCTTGATCCGCTGGCCGTATCGCCGCAGATGCCGGTCATAGTCGCCGCTCGAGAACATGTCGGCCAGCGCCGCCTCGAACAACGGCGATCCGGCCAGGCTCGCCTCGACACGCGCCTCCAGCACCGCATCGAAACGGTGTCCCGGCGCGATCCAGCCGACGCGCCATCCCGGCGCCACCGTCTTCGACACCGACGTGCAATACAGGACATTGCCGGACTCGTCGAACGCCTTGCAGGCCGGGGCCCTCGGCTTGCCGGCGGAGAGATCGCCATACACGTCATCCTCGATCAGCGGCACCCCGGCATCGTCAAGCAGCTTCACCAGCGTGCGCTTGGCCGCGATGGACATCGTGAAGCCCAGCGGGTTGTTGGCCGTGGGCACCGACACCACGGCGCTGACCCGATGCCGATGCAGGATCTGCGCCAGCGCCGCCAGGTCCATCCCGGTACGCGGATGGGTGGGCACCTCGATAGCGCGCAGCCCGAGGCTGCGCAGCAGCATCAACGTCCCGAAGTAGCAAGGCGACTCGACCGCGACCACGTCGCCCTCTTTGCAGGTCACCTGCAGGGCCAGCCGCATCGCCTGGCTCTGCCCTTGCGTGAGCACCAGTTGATCGGGTGAGATGTGCAGGCCCCAGCGTGCCGCGCGGCGCGCGATCTGGCGGCGCAGGTCGAGGCGCCCCGGCGGCACGCTGTACGCCAGGCCAGACGCCCCGAGCCTGCGGGTCGCGCCCAGCATGCTGCGCGCCAGCGCCTTGTCCGGCAGCCATGCCGCGCACGGCGACGCGGCCCCCAGCGCAACCAGGTCGGGAGACCGCACCTGGGCGAAGAGCGCATGCACATTGGCGGTCAGCGTCACCGGCCGGGCCGTGGCCCCGGGCTGCGGCGGCAGCGGCTCCGCGGGCTTGTCCGCGGCAACGTAGAAGCCTGACCTTGGCCGGGCCACCACAAGCCCGCTCGCCTCCAGCACCCGCAGCGCGTGTTCCGCCGTTGGCGCGCTGACCTGCTCGTTTTCGGCCAGCCGGCGCACCGACGGCATCCTGGCGCCGGGGGCCAGGTCGCCGCGGCGGATGGCCGCGCGCAGCCGGTTAGCGATCGCCTGGTAGGTCGGGGAGCTGTCCGTCACGTCTCTATCTGTATAGCCATGAAATCTGATTGATTGACTATACAGAGATGTCGTGCCCCCGGCGAGAATCCTGTCTCCGAAGCGGACATTCCCTTCTTTCATCCAAAAGGAGATCCCGATGAACATTGCCATGCTGGCCTACGATGGCTTCACCGACGTCGATCTGTTCCTGCCCTGGGACCTGTTCAACCGGGTCCAGGACCCCGCCTATGTCGGCTACACCAAGCCCTGGTCGGTGCGGATCTGCGCGGACACGCCGCAGGTGACCTCCAACACCGGCATCACCTTCACGCCGCACGGCGGCTTGAGCGAGCTTGCCCAGGCCGATGCGGTGTTCATCGTCAGCGGACCAGGCTCGCGGGCCAAGCTGAAGGATCAGGGCTTCATGGGACAGCTCAAGCTGGATCCGGCCAGGCAGGTGATTGGCGCGATCGACTCGGGTGTGCTGTTTCTCGCCCGGCTGGGGTTGCTCGATGGCTTGAGCGCGACCACCTACCCGGGCGTGTTCGAGGAGCTCGAGGCCATGGGCGTGAGGACCGAGCATCGTCCGCTCGTGGTGCACGGCCAGATCGCCACGGCGGGTGGATGCCTGGCGACGCAGGACCTGGCGGGCTGGATGGTCTCGCGGCTGCTTGGCCCGGACATCGCGAACAGCATGCTGGAGATGATTGCCAAGGTCGAATGATCAACCAGTGATGAACCCAGGCCGCGGGGCTCAGCGTTGACTCAGCGTGGGCTCAGCGCTTGATCACGGACGGACTGGATGGGCTGAAGAAATACGGCCCCACGGCAAGCGCCACCACCACGGCAGCCGTGAGGAAGATCGTCGAATAGGTCTGCGCCACCGGCCAGTGGCGGGTGTCGCCCATGCTGGCGATCATGCCGAACCCCCACGACGTCAGCGCCGAGCCCAGGAACACAAAGGTGTTGAGCACGCCAAGCCCGCGCCCGCGCGAAGACGGCGGCACCAGGCCGCGGCCCTGCGCCATGACCAGCGGATGCAGCATGCCGATGGTCGACAGCAAGGCCATCAGCCCCACGCCGGAGACGATGCCGTGCGTGGGCCAGATGCTCAGCAGGATGGCGCCCGTCATCGCAAAACAGGACCATCCCGCGATGGTGGTCTTGAGCGAGCTGCGCCGGACCAGCACGGGCAGGAAGAACGCCGTCAGGAATCCGCTCACGCTCAGCAGCGTCAGCGCGATGCCCCGCGCGCCGGAATTCAAGCCATACACGCTGGCCAGATACGGGCCGCTCCATGCGTTGCGGAACGCCGTGCCCGCGGCCATGGCCACGCACATCGGGATCAGGGTCCACAAGGGGACGATGGCCAGCAGCTTCGCGCTCTGCGAGAGCATGGAGCCCAGCGGCACATGGCGCGCCTCGGCGTGGCCATCATCCCGCACGAAGCGCCAGACACCGTAGCAGGCGACCACCATGCACAGCGCCGCGACGGACATCGCCACCCGCCAGCCGAGCAGATGCATGGCCCATCCGAGCGGCGCCGTGGCGCACAGCGCGCCGATCATGCCGGTGGCATTGGACTGGCTGACGACCCGGGTGTAGTTTTTCTCGGAGAGCTGCTCGGAAGCAAAATGCAGCAGCCCCATGAAGACCGGCGCGCAGGCCAGCCCAAGCCCGGCTTGCGCGAGCATGGCGACGGCACCGTTCGGCGCCAGCGAAAACACGACGGCGGACACTGCGCCTATGGCCAGCAGCAAGGACGTCGGCTTGCCGACGCCATACCGGTCGAACGCAATTCCCACGGGAATCTGCGCGACCGCGAATGCCAGGAAAAATGAGGAAGACAAGGTGCCGAAGCCCGCCGCCGACAAGCCGAAGTCATGCTGGAGTTCCGGCGCCATTACCGCCAGGCAGCTGCGATAGAACTGGCTCAGCGCGAACGCGAAGGTCAGCAGGACGATGCCCCGACGTGCGCGCCGCGCCAGGGTCTCGGCGTCAGGCATCGAGGTGAGCTCGCGATTGCGCGCAGCGCTGGCCGGATTGTTCAACTTGAGGTCTCTTCACTTAGTAGGGCTGCCTTTTGCCAGGCTTGGCCCGAAGCGCGCCGGAGCGCACCGGAGCCTGCGGGATGCAGGACCGATATTCTACGCCCCTCCCGCTGGCCTGCTCCGGACAACCGCTCGCCCGCGCTATGCCCCGGCGGTAAACAGTGCCAATGAGGCAATGATCGCGATCAGGAGGATAGGGAACGCCCAATACTGCATGGGGATCCAGAACAGCGTATGGCGCTTGCGAAGCTCCACGGTTTCCTGCGTGTTGGGATCGACCAGCGTGCGGCCCGGACGGGAATTGAGGCGCTTGCCGAGATAGAAGACAGCCGCGGCAGACAGGATCAGCGATAGAACGATGGTCGCGATGTTGGAGAGATTCGCCAGCGAGCCCAGCAGGCTCATAACAAGCAGGACGGCAAGGGGCACGAGGACAACGAGAAAACCTAAACCTTGCCAGATCAGAAACATGGAAAACTCCCGGGTATGGATATCAAGCGGATATAAAGACGAATGCCGTTCTGTCAAACCTACTCAAATCTGCCTAAAGAGATCCAAAGCTGACTTCCTACTTCGTTGAGGCCGGTTTCGTCCCAGAGTTACCACCGGGACCAGAGCCGTCCTCTCCATAGGCTGACACCGTGGAACTCACGGCGTAACT
>NZ_JBIUHC010000209.1:0-15185 GCF_044627735.1 Cupriavidus sp. CuC1
CTCGCCGTTTGCGTGCCTTCAACGCAGACTACTACGTGGCGTCAATAATGCAAGGAACTTCTGACTCAGGACACTAGACATATATAGGAGAAAAGCATAGCGTCCCAAATTAGGAGACCGCGCCAAAGCGGGGGCTGACTAAACGGCAATGCGTTGGTTTTCTGCTCTGGCGATGGAGGGATACCGTCGCTCACCAATTTAAGGCACCGCGACAGCCCGCAAGCTGCCTTCTGCAACGCCTTGTGCAGATGATCAACGGCCGCTTTCAGCTCACGCCGGCGATGCCCGCAGCGCCAACGCCTCGCATATCCAATCGGCCGCCAACTCCGGTCCAACGACTTCGGTATCGATCTCCACGTCAGGCGCAAGCGGTGCTTCGTACGGGGCGCTCAGGCCGGTGAACTGGCTGATCTGCCCGGCCGAGGCCTTGGCATAGAGCCCCTTGGCATCACGCTGCGAGCACACCGCGAAGCTGGCGCTGAGAAACACTTCAAGGAACGCGTCCCCGCCGATAATCTCTCGCGCCTGCTGGCGCTGGCTGCGCAGCGGCGAGATGAATGCCGCCACCGCCCACAGGCCGCTGCGATTGGCGAGCCGGGCTACTTCGGCGGCACGGCGGATGTTCTCCGTGCGGTCCTCCGGCGAAAACCCGAGATCGCGATTGAGGCCGGCGCGCATTTCATCCCCATCGAGCAGCAGTACCGGGTGCCCTGCGGTCAGCATGCGCTTGTGCAGCGCGAGGCTGACGGTGGTTTTGCCCGCTCCCGATAGCCCGGTGACCCAGACCGTGCCCGGCCGCTTCCTGGTTTCGTTCGATGCGTTCGGCGAGATGAGCATGCTGTGCGTGATCCGGTTTTCTGCGTCGGGCTGTGCGATCAAAGGCCGCGTTCGCGCTGCATCAAGCCTACGTACCGTCTCCTCGGCCAGCCCGACGCAATGGAGCTCGCAGCTTCTCGCAGGCTGGGATCGAGCCAAATTCCACATGGTTGTCCCGCATCAGGCCGAGCGCCCGCGCCGCAAGGCCCGGCACAGTCTCCGGTTGTTCGCCAGTTGCCCCTGGTGGCGATTCGCCAAGCTGGCGGCGCAATCCTGTTGATACCGCCGCCGCCGCAAGATCTGGCGGCTTAGCGGCTACAGCCGCATAAAGGTTATGTCAAATAAACGCAACGGGCTGCAAGCCAATATTGGCGAGGCCTCCCGGGATTTCCCTTCTCGTTATCGCTGATGCAGCCGCGCTAGCGTGCCGAAACGCTGTGTGATTCGCGCTGACACCCCGGTGTCACAAGGCCGTACCGATTAATTTTGTGCGCTTCACTTCAATAGCCAATACCATCCGCCAGCACCACCGCCCAAGCAGACCAGCAACAACCCCTTTCCCCGTAAATCGGCGAAGCCCCCAAAAAAGCTCACTTCGGCGTGCTGGCAACCACGGGCAAGTGACCGGCGCCTACTGAAATGCGGGAGCCCCGGCTCAGCCTGCCTCAACACGGTTGCGCCCATCAGCCTTGGCGCGATACAGCGCCAAATCGGCGCGCGCCAGCAATTCGTCAAGGGTCGCTTCCCCGGCCTCGATGCTGGCCAACCCCAGGCTTGCCGTGCAGGTGGGCTGCCCCGCGATGGCAGATTGCTGCTCCACTGCCTGCCGCACGCGCTCGGCCATGGCAAGCGCGGCCTCCATGCCGGTATGCGGCAGCAGCACGACAAACTCTTCGCCGCCAAAACGGCCGAGATAATCCGTGTAGCGCAGCGCCTGGCCCACGGTTTGTGCGAAATGAGCCAGCACGCGGTCACCCACCAAGTGTCCGTGCTGGTCATTGATGCGCTTGAAGTGGTCGATATCCATCAGCAGCAACGACAGTGGTTGGCCGCTGCCGCGCCGGTTCTTCAGTTCACTACTACCTGCGTGCATCACAGCCCGGCGGTTCAGTACCCCTGTCAGGTCATCGCGCTGCGCCAGGTACTCGAACTGCGCGCGCAACCGCTCGCTCACGGTCAGCAGCAGGCCAAGGCAGACGAACAGCGACGCGAAGCAATACGCCGCAATGTACGTGGTCTGAATAGCCGAGGGGGAAAACCGCGGAGTATTGACGGCATCCTGGAAAAGCGTCGTCGCTGCCCGCATCAGCAGGACCAGCCCCTGGAAAGCGAGGACAACTGCCATGAAGCGCGGCGCAAAACCCCGGCCGTGCTGCCAGGTCATCCGCGCATGGGTCAGGCATATTGCCGCCAGCACCGTGGTAAGCAGCAACACGCGGATCCGGTAGTCGGGATGGACCAGCAGGAACCAGGTGATGCCAGCCAGGCAGCCAATGCCTAGGGTGAGCCAGAATTTCCAGGTGCAGGGCACCCCGTAGAAGCGCTGGCTGCCGAAGTAGAACAGTGCACAGCCCGAAAGCAGCAGCACGTTACCGCCAAGCGCGACGAACACGGCCGGCCACTGCCCGTCCATCGCATAGAAGGCGGTGGAAAGCGCGCAAAGCAGCGGTGCCAGCGCCCAGGGCAGCAACCCTTTGATGGAGGCAGGATAGGCGCGGCGAAAGGCCAGCAGGATGATGCCCAGGGCGATATTGATCATCCCCGTCATCGCCGACATGGAGCGCAGGTCCAGGTTTAGCATTGGTCAGCCGTAGAGATGCCGGATTGACCGTGGCCGGTGACCGGTCGAGATACTGTAGGAAATGCGGTCATGTGCGTGTGCCCATTCAAGCTGGCATTGCACCCTGCAAGGCTAGCCGTGGCACGTGGAGATCGGCAATGAAGCCGCGTCGGGCAATTTACCAAGGGCCACGCAGTATTCCGTCCAGCGAGCCGTTAGGTCCGCGCCCAGATGGACATTCATCGCACGACTCGGTTTCTCCACAAACGCTCCAGTTTGCTCTAGTTCAAATACAACGATTTGTGCACATGGCACTGTGCGCACATTATACCGGCCACACCTCAGGCTGGCCCGGGCCTGAACTTGGTGCGCATCGCCGGCACCCGCCGCCTCGTTGTCGCCAAGTGGGGCTGCCGAGGGGGCTGGCGGGGGCGGCACCTGAGCCGCGTTGCAGCGTAGTGCCAATATTTTTCCATACTCGATCCGGATCTTCAGCCAGACGGATGCCGGGAGGGCTCCGCCTGACAGCGGGACATTGCCTGCAGATATGGATCGAGCCGCGGACGACGGACTTGCCGCCGAGCTAGGCTGGCCTGGCGGCGGCTTCGCCATCGCCCGGGTTGCGCAGCAGGAAGGCTTCGAGCGCAGCACTGGCGGCTGCCGGGGTTTCCAGCACCGGGTAATGACCGGCCCCCGCCAGCACCTGCAACGTCGCGTTGCGATACCACCTGAGCGTGGTGGCGCGCACGGCCTCGTCCGTATTGCTGCCGTCATGCTGGCCGACCAGCACCAGGATCGGCTTGTCCGTGCCTTCCACCTGCTGGCTGATATCGGTACGGCTCGCATCGAGCGCATAGCTGGCGAAAGCGGTGCCGTCGATGTTGTCCCAGCTGCTATCAACCACCGTCCGCGCAAAGGCGGACGAATAGCGGTGCGCAGTGCCGGCCGCCACCAGTTCTTCACGCCGTTGCCGCGACACCGCGGCCTCCTGCAGCATCCGAACGCGCTGCGGATCGCTGCTGCCACCGCACGCGTCGAGGCCGGCGATGGACACAATCGCATCCACGCGCTGCGGCAGCGCCAACGCCAGCATCTGCGCGGCCAGCGCGCCCAGCGAATGGCCGGCCACCGCGAAGCGGCTCCAGCCCAGGTAGTCCGCAAGCCGGGTGGCGTCGATCACCACCTCGCGCAGCGTCATCAGGCCGCGCTCCTTGCGCGCCTGGCCATAGCCGCGATACTCGACCGCAACATACTGGAACGCATCCAGATCAGCCCAGCGCATCAGGTCGTCGAACGCGTCGCGCGTGCCAAGCAACCCCGGGAACAGCATCACCTTGCGTGGGCCCGTGCCCACCAGCTTGAAAGACATCATGCTGCTACCTCCGCGGCCAGGGACCGCATCATCGGGAAGGACCGCGAATCAGACATGGATCGGATCCTCCTTCTGCATATGCTTGCGCAGGTCGTCGTGCGACACATTGAACTGCGGAGAGATCTTCAGTTCGGTGCCGAGCAGGGCTTCCTCCTCATCCATCTTGAAGCCGAGCGATTTGGTGGCTTCGAACATCACGCCCCCCGGCGTGCGCACGTAGACCGATTCGAAGTAGCCACGGTTCTTGCGGTCCGAGAAATCGGTAAAGCCCATGCCCTCGGTATCGAACTTCACGCGGGCCTGGGTATCGTAGTCTGCCACGTCGAAGGCGCCGTGGTGCACGATGCCCTCGGCCAGCGTCCAGGTACCCTGGCGCAGGTCCGGCTCGTAGCGCACGTCGATGCGGCGTCCCGCGCCGCCCTCGCCCGCTTCGTAACGGGTGAACTTGCCGTCTTCCAGCGTCTTGCGGAAATACCAGGCGCTCTGCATGAACGTGTCCATGTCCTCCAGCTCACGCACGGTCACGGTCCAGTTGTGGAAGCCGCGCACGGCGTATTGCTCGGGCACATACTCGGAGCGCCAGGGCCTGCGCAAATCGGTGGGATCCTCCACCACCTCGAAATCGATGCCGGCATGCACCACGCGCAGGTACTTCTCGCCGAAGCGCTCCGACTCCTGGACGATGGCAATGCCGTGCCGGCCGAAGTGCTCGCGCCAGAAATCCAGCGAGCCTGCCGGCACCGAGTAGGCGATGGCGGTGAACTGGCCGGAGCCCTTGCGTCCGCTCAACTCCGTGCGGCGCATCGGGAAGGTGGTCATCACCGTGCCGGGCGTACCGTCCGCATCGCTGAAATACAGGTGATAGATGGGAATGCGGCCATCGTAAAACAGAGTGCGCTTGATAAAGCGCTGCCCCATCACCTTGACGAAGAAATCCACGTCGCCCTGGGCCGTGCTGGTGCACAGCGTGATGTGATGCAGACCGCGAATGAGGTTGCCTTCCATATCGTCTCCTTAACTAGCTTAGGCTGTCCGCCCGGCCGCGCCTGATGCGGTGGCGCTGGCGGGCTTGGCTGGAGTATGGAAGCCGGGCCGGTGCGCGGCCATAGCCGGAAAGGAATACACCGAATGCCGATTCGGCATTCGGCATGCGCGGGGTCAGGCAGCGCAAGCTTCGTCGCCGCCCTCGCCCTGGTCGGCCAGCAGGGCGTGGATCAGGTCGCGGAACCATTTGTTGGCCGGGTCCTTGTGAAAGCGCTCATGCCAGAACTGGCGCACGACAAAGCCGGGAATCCGTACGGGCAACTCCATCACATTGGCGCCGACCAGCCGCGCCACCTCCACCCCGGCACGCCTGGACACGGTAAACAGCGCATCGGAACTGGGCAGCGTGGTCAGCACCGTGAGGAAATTGGGCAGCGTGACGACAAAGCGCTCGGCGGGAATACTCTCCAGCAGGAAGCGCTCCAGCGCCTCGTAGCCGATCGGCAGCGGCGCCACCAGTGCGTGCCCGGCGTTCAGGTAAGCCTCCTCGCTCAGCACGCCCTGCGCCAACGGATGGCCGGCCCGTGCCAGGCAGACATAGTCCGACGCGTAGAGGCGGCGCTGGTAAAACGGCGAGCGCGTAATGGCGAAGCTGCCCATGGCCAGGTCCGCCTCGCCTTCTTCGAGCATCTCTTCCACGCCATGCCGCGGTGCGGCAATGGCCCGCACCCGGATGCCGGGCGCATGCTCCGCCAGGTGGCGCAGCAGCCTGGGCAGCAGGAAGGCCGCGCCGAAATCCGTGGCGACAAAGCTGAAGCTGCGGCGCGAGACGGCAGGATCGAACTGGTCGGGACTCTCGATGGCCTCCTGCATCAGCTGGATCACGCTCGCGATGCGCGGCGCCAGTTCGCGCGCGCGCGGTGTGGGCGACATCCCGGCCGTGGTGCGCACGAACAGCGGGTCGCCGAAGTACTGGCGCAACTTGCTGAGCGACTGGCTCATCAGCGGCTGGCTGAGGCCGAGGCTGTCGCCGGCCTGGGTCAGGCTGCGCTTGCGCAGTACCGCGTCGAAGACGATCAGCAGCCGCAGGTCGAGCGAGGCGGCGAAACCGGCATTCTTTGCCATGACTGGATTCCCGTGTGGACTGTGGCGCACCGCCGGCAGCGGTCGGGCGGCGGGCGCTGCAGCAAGATCCTTTGTACCCGATCCGCGCGCACCGTGTTTGCCGCGCGCATTCAACTTCCGAATGGCACCGATGCGATTCAGCGTATCGACACCCGTATGACTGGCCGGTACCTTGCGCACAGGATTCTAGCGACCTCGATGGCCGCACGGCAATCGCAAAGCGCGATGCCCATCCCATACAAGGAACCGAACATGTCATACGATGAAAGAATCGCGATCGTCGGGGCCGGCCCCGTTGGTTTGACCACCGCGCTGACGCTCGCGCGCCAGGGCGTGCCCTGCGTCGTGTTTGAGAGCGCCGATGAAATCGCCCGCGAGCAGCGCGGCGCCGCGTTTCACCCGCCTACGCTGGAGATCTTCCGCAAGCTGGGTATCGAGGCGGCCCTGACGAAGATGGGCATCCGTATTCCGGTCTGGCAGATGCGCGACCGTAGCGAGGGCGTCTATGCCGAATTCGATCTTGGCACTCTATCGACGCTAACCGACTTCCCGTTCCGCTTCCACTTGCCGCAGCACTATCTCTCCAGCCTGCTGATCGAGGTGCTACGCACGTTACCGCATGTCGAACTTCGCTTTGGCGAAAGCCTGGACTCGGTTTCCACCGACGGCGCGAGCGCTACATTGAACCTGCGCACCGCACAAGGCCCGCGCGAGGTGAAGGTGCCCTGGGTGGTGGGCGCGGACGGCGCCCGCAGCACGGTGCGCAAGAGCGGCGGCTTCGGCTTCGAGGGCTTTACCTGGCGCGAGAAGTTCCTGGTCACCAATGTCGCCATGCCGATGGAAGCGCTGGGCTACACAGGCACCGCCTATGTTTCCGACCCCGAACATTGGGCCGTGGTGCTCAAGCTGTACGACGATGCCCGCCCCGACCTCTGGCGCGTTGCCATGCCGGCAGATCCCGATGTCGACGACGCGGTGCTGTTGGCGCCGGCCAACGTACAAGCCCGTCTGCGCGAGACGCTGGGCGTGGACACGGCATTCCCGCTCGCCTACTCGGGCACCTACAGGGTGCACCAGCGCGTGGCGGACACCTTCGTCAGGGGCCGCATCCTGCTGGCAGGCGACGCGGCCCATATCAACAACCCGATCGGCGGCTTCGGCCTGAACGGCGGCGTGCACGATGCGTTCAACCTCGGCACCAAGCTGGCCGAAGTCTGGCACGGCCGCGCCGGCGCCGAACTGCTCGACCTGTACTCGCGCCAGCGCCGCACCGTTGCCGTGGAGGTGGTGCAGAAGAACAGCATCCGCAACAAGAAAGCCATGGAAGAATGCGACCCGCAAGTACGCCGCCGGAACCAGCAGGCGATGCACGCCATCTCGCTCGATCCTGACAGATCGCGCGAGTTTTTGCTCGACAGCTCGATGATTGCTTCAATCCGCCGCGCCGACGCCATCGCCTGAGGCGCGGCGCGCTACCAGCCGGCGCCGGACGCAAGCGGCGGCACGCATCACTGAGAACGGCGAGAAGAAAACCGGCCGCTCGGCGCAGGTGCTGCCGCGCAGCGTGGTCTACGATCCCGAGCTGACGCTTACCCTGCCGCCGGCGATCAGCGCCACCAGCGGCCTGAACGCCATGGCCTATTGCGTCGAAGCGATGTATGCCGCCGACGCCAATCCCGTCACCACGCTGATTGCCGAGGATGGCATTCGCGCCCTGGCCAGCGGGCTGCCCGATGTGGTGGCGCACCCGCACGACATGGCCGCGCGCAGTGCGTGCCTGTACGGCGCGTGACTGGCACGCCGGCTGCAAGTACCTCTTGCGCTGGAGCAACTGGGCGTGCGGCATGGCGACCTGGCACGCGTGGCCGACCAGGCCCTGCGAGCGCCCACCCCAATCCGGCGCCGCTGACGCGCGATGGCATCCTGCGCTTGCTGGAAAACGCGTTCGCGGGCGTCGAGCCGCACTGAACCCGGTGCAGCTTGCGGTGCGAACGACAGCGCGCCGGTGGGATCCCGATCTCGCCGGCGCGGTCGTGCCGCATGGCATCAGAAGACGTGCTTGATACCCACCATCGCGCCGAACTGGTTCGCTCCCGGTGCCGGGTTCGCGCCGGCCTGGCCATTGCTGACCGACAAGCCGAGCTGGCCGCCGTTGTCGATAAAGCCGGCAGTGGCGTACACCGAGCTGCGTTTGGAGAAGGCATAGGTGGCCCGCGCCGCGTACAACCAGGCCTTGTTCCTGCTGTCGTGATAGCGCAGGTTGAAGACTTCAGCGTCCACACTGAAGGCCGGCGTCACTGCGTAGGACACGCCGCCATACCAGAGGTCGCTGCGCGGCGTGGGGCTGCCCCGGTTGTCGCGCCGCACCAGGCCAAGGCCAATCTTGGCGTTGCCCACCAGCGCATAGCCATTGAGCGAGAGCCGGTCGTCGCGCAGGCCGCTGCTGGTCAGCCCGGCGAACGCACCCGGCCCTCCGCGCAGCGAGTCATAGGCGGCGTTCACCGCCCAGCGCTTGGCGTCGTACTGGAGCAGCGCCGACCATTCACGGCAGGCTCGCGCGTCGGCCGGGTTCTCGCCGGCGCAGTTGGTGCCGGCCGGGCTGGGACCGGCATTGGTACCGTCGCGGCCGAAGCTGTAGGTGGCGCCCAGCGTAAAGCCGCCAAAGGTGCCCTTGTATGCAATGGCGTTATCGGCGCGGGAGTTCGCCATATAGCTGTCCAGCGAGGCTGAGCCGAAGGTGTTAGGGCCTAGCATGTCGGCTTCCAGGTTGGCCCAGAAGGTCATGGCGTACTGGCGGCCCAGCCCGATCTGGCCCCACTTGCCTGCCAGGCCGACATACGCTTGGCGGCCGAACAAGCGGCCGCCCTGGTTCGAAGCGCCATTGTCGGTGCCGAAGCCTGACTCCAGCACGAACACCGCCTTCATGCCTTGCCCGAGGTCCTCGCTGCCGCGCAGGCCCCAACGCGACGGCACGGTGCCCGTCAGGCCCGGCATGCGCGTCACACTGTCGCGCGCGGCGCCGATATGGTTAACGTACTCCACGCCTGCATCGACCACGCCGTACAGGGTGACCGCTTGCGCGGCGGCGAGGCCTGGCAACGCCATCAGGGCGGCTGCCGTGAGCCCGGTGGTTCTCATAGTTCTCCTCCAGTCTTTGCTGTTGTGGTGATGCAACTCGAACGCGAACGCGACAACGAAAGGCAGCGCGCAACCGGTCACGCGCCGTCATTGGACGGCAGAGAGCACAGGCAAACGCTGCCCCTTGGCGGCAATCCGATTTGTCGTGAATGACGGGTTAGCGGCGGGCCGGACCGCGCCAGAGGATCAGGAAGCAGGCCAGGACGTCACTGCTTGCGCGCGAGCCTCACTCCACCGAGGCTCCTGTCGAGTGTGCGATGTCCGACCACCTGGCCGTATCGCTGGCGATAAAGCGCTTGAATTCCTCGGGGCTGGTCGGCGCCAGGTCGACGTTGAGCGCTGCGAAGCGCGCCTTGACCTCGCTGGATCGCAAGGCCTTGAGCACCGCCTCGTTCAACCGGCCGATGACCTGGGGCGGTGTATTGGCCGGCGCCAGCAGGCCAAGCCAAGACGTGCTGGCGTAGCCCGGCAGGCCCGCCTGCGCGATGGTTTGCAGTTGCGGGCGAGACGGCGAAGGCCTGGCGCTGGTCAGTCCCAGCGCGGTCAGCTTGCCCGCCTTGATAAACGCGTCCGCGGCAGCCAGGTCGGCGAACATGACCTGGGCATGCCCGGCCACCACATCGTTCAATCCCTGCATGGTGCCTTTATAGGGCACGTGCTTCATGTGGATATGCGCCATCTGGTTGAAGTGCTCAGCCCCCAGGTGGTTGGAGGTGCCGGCCCCGGACGAAGCGTAGTTGACCTGGTCGGGATGGCGCCGCGCATAGGCGATCAGCTCGCCGACACTCTTCACCGGCAGGCCAGGCGATGCCACCAGCACCTGTGGCACCTCCGCCACCAGCGTGACTGGCGCGAAATCGCGCACGGGATCGTACTTGACCCGGCCCTTGGGATAGACCGCGGGCGCAATGGTGAGGGACGCCGCCGCCATCAGCAGCGTGTAGCCATCGGCATCGGCGCGCGCCACGTACTCGGAGGCAAGCATGGTGCCGGCACCCGGCCGGTTCTCCACCACCACCGCCTGGCCGAGCGAATCCTTGAGTTTTTCGGCCAGGACGCGGCTCATCACATCGGCGATCCCGCCGCTGGTGAACGGCACCACGAGCCGGATCGCATGGGTGGGAAAGCGCCGCGCCGCACGCGAGCAGCGCGCAGGCGGACACCAGCAGCAAGGCGGGACGCTTCATAGGACATTGTCTCCATCATCGTTTTCGGCTGCGGCGTTGAACGGCGTGCCGTGCCTGTATGTGGAAGCATTAGACAATGTGCGGGGGGGCGTGCGACAGGCGCAATGGCTAATGGCCGGCATAAGCGGCTTGCATGCGGCCGTAATGACGAGCATTCGTGGCTATGGCACGCCCGGGCCGCTCGACCGGTCCGCCGCATCCGCCTTCGAATCATGTCCACCAGCAAGTCATAGTCTACGGAAACGATCACCGCGGATACAGCCTCACCGCGCCCTCGAAGCCGGCAGATACCAGAGCTTCGATCACGCCGACATACCGCCCGATATGCTCACCCATACCATGCGCAATCTGGACCACGCCGCGCACGGGGCCGAGGCTATCCCCCTCGGGCGCACGCTACGCGCAATCCGTCTGTACTGGACGCAGCAAGGCTCATTGCCGAGGCACTCATGTCCTAGAGGGGGCGCTCAGGCATCGAGAACTGCAACGCATGCTATGCCTGATGGAGAAGGCCGCTTCGGCTTTGCACGATCAGGCCGGACAGAGCGTGCCGGCCTCTGAGTGGGGCAATGCTGCCACGGCGTAGCCGTGGGATGAGGCGCAATTCTTTTCCGGCCGCAATCGCCGGGTTCGGATGATCATCCACCGCAAGCCAGCACATGATCTGCTCTTCCTTTGCACTGCGCAAAGTCGTCTTCCCCTGGATGATTTTCATCACCAGGGTCGCATTGCGCTTGGCTGGCCAGCGCTTGATACCTTCGTCCATCAAGGCAGTCATGTGTCTCTTCTTCTTTTCTTCATTTCTTTAGGCTGGAATGGTATTAGTGCATCACTCACCCGGCACAAGGAGCCCAACCCAAAAAAAGCACGAATGTTCGTTACTCCAGCACGGAACGATTTTGGTTGCTTTCCGCCCTCCCGGTTGTTTCATCACAACAAAAAAAACTGTTCCCAAGTATCGTTAACCGAACGCTGGCACATAATACAAAATAGACGTGAACGGAGAGCGTCGGCCAAGCAGTCGCGATAGCCCAGAGTTTCCAATCATCAGCTAACAAGGAAAGTGCTATGAAGATGACATGGATTGCCACCGTCGCTGCACTAGCCGCTGGTGGTGCGTATGCCCAGTCGAGCGTGACTCTGTACGGGATCGTTGACGCCGGCATCGAATATCAAAACAACCAACCTGGGGGCGGCCACAGCGTGACCCGCCTGACCTCGGGCAACCTGTCGGGCAGCCGTTGGGGCCTGCGTGGCGTGGAAGATCTGGGCGGTGGCCTGAAGGGCATCTTCGTGCTTGAAAGCGGTTTCAACCTCGACACCGGCACCTCGGCCCAAGGCGGCCGTCTGTTCGGGCGTAACGCTTACGTCGGTTTGCAAAGCCAGTGGGGCGCCCTGACCCTGGGTCGTCAACAGACCCCGCTTTATGACTTCGGTTTGCAGTTCGACCCGATGGCCATCGCCACGAACTACTCGATCATCGGCCAGGACGCAGGCTTCACCAGCCGAGCTGACAACTCGGTCAAGTACGTCGGCACCTTCCACAGCCTGACTGCCAGGGCCCTGTACAGCTTCGGCTCGAACACCGGTGCCGGCTCGTTTGGTGAAGTCCCGGGCAGCCCCAAGATTGGCCAAGAGTACAGCGCTGGCCTGACCTACGCAGCCGGCCCGTTAGCCATCGGAGGTGTCTACGACGAAACCAACCTCGGCCTGGCCGCGACCGGCGCCCTGACGGGTGCCAAGATCCGTCGCGCCACCCTGGCTGGTACGTACGCCTTCGGCCCGGCCAAGGTGTACGCTGGTTATCGTTGGGCTAAGGCTCTGGACGGCGCCACGCTGCCGGGCAACCTCGGTGCCAACAACGTCTCGAACCTGTACTGGCTGGGCCTGGGCTATCAGCTAATACCGGCACTCTCGCTGACCGGCGTTGCCTACTACCAAGACTTCCGCGGTACCAAGGCTGATCCGTGGAGCTTCGTGGCTTCGGTTGATTACATCCTATCCAAGCGCACCGATGCCTACCTGAACGTGGGTTACGCGAAGAACAAGGATGGTTCGAACCTGGGTCTGACCGCGGGCGGTTCCGGCGCGATCCAAGGCAGCGGCTTCGGCACGGTTAGCGGCTCGGAGAACCAGTTCGGCGCGGTCGTTGGCATCCGTCACAAATTCTAAACTGCCGCAAGCGCATGCCCGCTTTTCGCTTCAACTTAGTCAGGACACGTAACGCCGGCATTCGCGCGGCACCAGGGCTTTGTGCTGGTGCAGCATCACACCCTCGTCGGGACTGTCCAGACAGTATTTCGTGCGGAAAGGGGCCAGCCTTAGGAGAATCCGCCCTCAAGGCCAGCCAGTTTGACAACGCGGAGGAAGACTGGAAAAGTCCCTCTCACCGATACATCCAGACCAAGTAGATGGACTATCAACTGCATTTTAAAGAAGCAAGCCACCCGAACTGGGCGCGCAGTATCTTTTCCGGATGTGCAATGGCCTGGTGACGGCGGCGACTTCGAGGACTCGGCACAAAGAGGGGGAAACCGGTCTCCAGCGTGATGTCGGAGCTGCCGGCGCCGGCCGACCACCCCTACCGCGTCAGCGGTTTGGTTCAACACTTTTTATCAAGAGTAATGGCGGCCTCGCCAAGCCAGCCGGCCCAGACTGTCAGGGGGCGCCGCCAGCGCCGCCGTCCGACGACTTGCAGTCGCTGCACGGCGTGGCGTGGGCCGGGGTGGCCGACAGCCACGTCAGGCCGAGCGCGCTCACCAAGGCCGCGAGCCGCGCGAACCTGCGCATCCAGTTGGTCATGGTTTGCTCCTAACCCATCCGTCCCTAGGGGTGCCGCTACCTACCGCCGCCATCCGGGGTTGGGTCGTGGGGTAGCGACGCGTGGCGGCCGCCGCCATCCTGGCTCGGGCAGGCGTGGGCAGGCGTGGCCGACAGCCACGCCAGGCCGACGGCGCTGGCTAGGGCGGCGAGCAGTGCGAAACGGCGGGCAACTTGTTTCATGGGCTTCTCCTGAGACAACAGCATGGCGGGAGCGCGGCGTCCACCGCCTGGTCGTGGCGGTGCGGGTAGGAAGGAGCGAGCGTCGGGTCGCCGCGGGCGGTGTCACCACCGAGGTTCTCTATCCCAAGCATAGTGTTTTCGTGCGCCGCATCAAGCCGTAGTTCCAGGCTCACCGCCTGGCGCTCGCTCTCGCGGGCCAAGTCGGCATTGGCCTGCTGGAGCTCAGCCAGATCGGCCGCCCGGTCGGCATTGCCTGGTCCACGGAGTCGGCGATGCGGTGCCGACGGTCTGCGAAGGACAGCACCTGCGGAAATCCCACAAGAGGAAGTCGTGACAGCACCCTGCTCCAATGGACCAACGGATAGGGAGCCCATGGATGACAACATTCACGAAGCACACGGCCAAGATGCCGGCCAGTTGGTTGGTACAGGCGGCACTATGCGAGGCGATGCACGTGGCCTGGCCGCACGGCTTGGAGTTACCGTGCCAATTGGTGAAGCACTGGGTCAACTAGGGGAAGACGACTGTCACCAGCTGGCGCGAGCGAGCCTAGCGACGGCCGCCTGCCACAGTGCACGCATTTGTGGCGCTGCGCGGGAACCCGCATGCATGCTAGGGGTTGCCTATCCCGGTAAGTCGAGTAGCGCAAGGGAATCGCACCCTCACGCCCTCACAGATCCGGACATGAATCTCTCGATTCATCCGGCTCCTATCGTCCAACCTTGGTCTCCACTGCCCAGTGCGCGAATAGGCCTGGCTGTCGAGACTTGATGTCCTTCAGCCAGGCCGCGGCGCGCACCTTACGGCCGCGGAGACGTTTGTATTTCCGTTGCGCCCAGCGGACCAGTGCGGCATCGACCGCAAGCAGCACCTGCCCCAGCGCAGACCGATAAAATCTACCGTAGTACTGAATCCAACCGAGCAACGTCGGACGGGTTCGGTCCGCCAACTCAGTCAGACTCAGGTCATAGCGGTGCAACACACTGCGGCGACGTATCTCCTGCCGCATCGCTTTTGCAGCCTTGTTGCTGACTGCAGGCAAGAAACCAACCGACAACTTGCCCGCCCGATTCCTGACACTTCTCGGTCTGAACGTATAGCCTAGAAAGTCGGACTGACATATCGGATAGCTTGCCTGCCTGTTGGCCTGCTTGCAGTACACGATTTTGGTCTTTTCCGGATGCAGATCCAGCTTGCATTCGGCGAGCCGCGTCTCCAGCCCCCGCTTGAGCAGCCGCGCATGCGCTTCGCTCTTGCAATGACAGATGGCGTCATCAGCATAACGCTCGAATGGCACGTCCGGATGATGCTTCCGCATCCACCGGTCAAACGCGTAGTGGAGAAACAGGTTAGCCAGCACCGGACTGACGACACCGCCTTGCGGCGTGCCCTTGTCCGGGTGCACCACGGTCCCGTCAGGCATTTGCACAGGTGCCTTGAGCCAGCGCTCGATATACAGCAGCACCCACGCGCATTCCGTGTGACAGCGCACCGCGCGCATCATGAGTTCCCAGTCGATACTGCCGAAGAAGTTCTTGATGTCGAGGTCGAGCACCCACTCGTATTCCCAGCATCGCTGCCGAGCCACGTTGAGCGCCTGGTGCCCCGATCGTCCGGGACGATACCCGTATGAGTCGCCGTGAAACACCGGTTCCACGAGCGGCTCCAGATATCGCTTGACCACCGTCTGCGCGATGCGATCAGAGATCGTGGGGACGGTCAGCGCGAACTGCACAAGCGCTCAATGAGCATTTGGGATGGGCTGAGATCCGCCATCCGT
>NZ_JBIUHC010000210.1:0-15116 GCF_044627735.1 Cupriavidus sp. CuC1
CAAATCTCCTCACGTGTCAAGACCTTGCGTTGATCAATCGCGGCCTTCTTTGCGCTGCTTAACTTGGGTGGATTGGGCGGGGACCCCGCCCATCTGAATGCGCTTTGTCATCTCGCTTTTTGGACGTACCTCGTTATGTTAATGCTTGAAATTACAGCAATTGCGGGCTATCTCTGCGACGGCATATCCTAAGGCCGAATTTGGATTCTTATGGAAAGTCGCATAGCACCGGATGCGAGGTGTTGTTGCATAAATCCCGGAGCAGCGCCGCATGCTGACGTTTACGCGCGACAGGTGCCGCGCCGGGCTGTTAACCGTTCGGGTTCCTGCGTAGATTCTCGATATTTGCCGGGAAGATGCGCAGGGACACACTCCCTGTCTCTTGTCTTCTCTCGTCTGCTTTCTATGGAAAATCGTTCTCCCCTTAGCGAGTCCATCATCCATGATGACCTTGCATCCCTCCCCCGGCGCCGCGTGCTTCGCGGTCTTGTCGCGGCCGGCGCCTTGGGCGCGATCGCACCCGTGCCGGGCCCTTTTGCGTTTGCACAGCCGGCTGGCGCATCCGATACGGCGGCGACCGCGCTGAGCGCGGACGAGCTGCCTCAAAGCATCGCCGAAGCAGGACGTGCGCTGCGCAGCGGGAAGTATTCATCCGAGGAGCTCACGAAAGCCTATTTGCAGGCAATTTCCCGGGTGCAGCCCACGCTGAACGCGTTCATTACGGTGACGCGCGACAGGGCGCTCAGCGAAGCGCGCGCATGCGATCGCGAGTTGCGCGCTGGCAAAGGCCGCGGGCCTCTGCATGGCATTCCGATCGTCCATAAGGATCTTTACGACACGAAGGGTATCCGGACGTCGGTCGGCACGGCGTTTTTCCGCAATCGTGTCCCGAACGACGACGCGGCGGTGGTGCGCCGCCTTGCCGCCGCGGGTGCGGTCATGCTCGGCAAAGCGAACATGAACGAGTTCGCTGCAGGCATTACCGGGACGAACGAGTTCTTCGGCAACGCGCACAATCCGTGGAACGTTGAGCGCTCCCCGGGTGGTTCTTCGAGCGGCACCGGCGCAGCCGTTGCGGCGGGCTTGTGCCTCGCAGGAACGGGCTCCGACACGGGCGGCTCGATTCGCGTGCCCTCCTGCTGGAACGGGCTGACGGGTATCCGCCCGACCTTCGGCCGCGTCAGCCTAACCGGGGTCTTTCCTCGCTCGTACAGCCTCGATTGCGCAGGTCCTATTGCGCACAATGCCGAAGACGTCGCACTGATGCTGACAGCCATGGCAGGCTACGATCCCACCTACAAATACTCACTGCACGCTCCGCAGGAGGATTTCAGCAAACATCTCGACGGCGGCGTAAAGGGCCTGAAGCTCGGCATCGTCGAAAGCTACTCGTTCAGGGATGTGGACCCGGACGTCGCAAAGGCGGTGGAAGCCTCGGTACGCACGCTGCAAGGCGAGGGCGCGCAAATCGTCCGTGTGAACATCCCGTTGCTGGCCAAGCCGCTCGACTTCTCGGCGCTCTTCACGATCCTCCTTTACGAGTTTAACGAGATCATCGGCGACCGCTACCGCGCGGCGGCTGATAAAACCCAGTTCGGGGAGATCGTTCGCAACGACATCGCCACGGGAGAAAAGATCTCGCGCGAGCAATACGAGCAAGCGCTAACGGCGCGTACGCAACTGTTGACTCAGTTCAAGGACGCATTCTCCCAAGTCGACGCGCTGGTCACGCCGACCATGCCGACGACGGCGCCCGTTTTGGCGGCGGGCGGCGCGGTCTATGACCGCGGCAGACAGTTCATGCTGCCGATCAGCTGGACAGGCCTGCCCGCCCTCTCGACGCAAAGCGGCTTCGATTCGAACGGACTGCCGGTCGGCATGCAGCTGATCGGCAATTCGAGCCAGGAAGCGCGGCTGCTGCGAATTGCACACGCCCATCAGAAGGCGACGGGCTTCTACCTCAAGCGCCCGCCTGTTCACGCGTAACGCCAGGGCGCGGGCCCGCGCGTCCTTCTCGACTCATTGCACTGTGGAACTCGCGCAACAGGCACATGCTTATGCAGCGCAGGGAGCAGCGTAACAGCCAGTAAAGATCTGCAGATAGGAAAATAATCCAGTAACCACCACGAGAGATCCTTTTGAGCCACGGACAACGCGCCTTTCGCAGCGATGAAAGCCTCGCAGAAGAAGCCGTGACACGCGACTCCATCGCGCCGTTCCTGTCGGCGTGCGGCTACTCGGTTCTGCGCGACCAGCGCACTCAGACCGGTACCGCTATCGCGCAGTTCTTGCGCGTGCAGGCGCCCGATGGCCGCGAGGCCAAAGCGCTGCGGCCGGACTTTCGCGGCGATATACAGGGGGTGCTTTGGGCTGCCGTCCTGATTTAACCCGAGGCGGTAGAGCAGGGGGCCGCGCCCGCACATTCGGATGATCCGCAGTACTTCCGCCGCGCGTGCTGGCGCCGCCTTGTGCGCACCCCAGGCGCAGATCACCAGCGAGCAGCGATCCAGGACGTCCATGATCGAGCCGTTCGCCGCGTCCTCGCAGCCGAGCGGCGCCGGGTGCGACAGCAGGCCATCCGGGTTCGTCGGGCGCAGCGGGAACAGGTTCACCAGTTCCAGGCGGCCATAGGTGCCGGCCAGCGCGCGCTGCAGGCACCTGGTGATCGTCGGGTCGTTGGCCTGGTGGTCTGCCGTCGACGGGTTGAGCATGATGAAGCCCAGGGCTGGCTGCGTACGGTCCCACTCGCGCCAGAGGCGATAGCGGTACTGCTCGCAGTCGGAGAGGATCGCGCCGGCCTCGCCGTCGATGGTCTGCGTGGCCAGGTGCTTCATGCTAGGATTTCTTCCATATGGCTCTCCGACATCCATACAGGGAGGCGGAAATGGCGATAGTCGAGGACGACAACCAAGAAACCGAGTTTTGGGAGGCCGTGCGCATAGCGGCGGACGCTCGTTACCAGGCAGAGCAGGCTGCGAAGATGCGACGGACGATCGGCTGGGCCTTGGGTCTTTCTATCGCAGGTCTGTGCTTGGCGCTTGTAGCTCTCCGACGACACCAGAACACTGTGCGGCTGTTTGGCTTGGGTGAGGGGGAGGAGAATGATTAGCAGACTTTCTGCTCACTCTACGATCCATCTGAAACGATGGGAGGTTGCTATGTCGAGCCATATCTTCGTCGAAGAAGGGGATTACCACTGCCACTGCACGGTCTGGGAGTCGCATACCGGGATTTGGCAGGCATCGGTATTGTTCGAGCGGAAGATCGATCACACGAATGAGTTCATCCCTGGCTTGCGGCACAAGATCAAAGCCCAATTCAGTAGCAGGGAAGAGGCGATGCGCGAAGCCATTGCCTACGCAAAGGCTTGCGTCGAGAACACTCAGACAGGGCTGAAAAATGGTGTCGCCGGTCATTGCAGGACCTCCTTGGCAGCAATGGCGGGGCGGCGCAGTACTGCCGGCAGCCAGCGACGGCCCTCCAGATGCCGCTCAGCAGCTGAGATCATGGCCTCTTTCTTCATCGTGGCAATGCTTGTGGCGGCTTCCTGGTTGACCGCCTCGCGAACCGCCTCCATCCGTCGAGCCTTGGGTACGTCGGCCAAGTAGGACCCTGCGGTGGGCTGCCACCAGTCCGCCATGTCCAGTTCGACGGCCGCAGCGAGTTGATGCGCGTTCTCATGCACGGCCGATTCTTCGCGCGTGGCCTGGGTGTCAATGGTGTGCGCGACGCAAACGGCCAGCAGGTCGAACTGGTCGGCCTGGCTCAGCCCCTGAAGCCAGGCGAACAGATCCTCGTCTTCGCCCGGAAGACGATCCTCCCAGCTGGCGATGCTGGCTTCCATGCTTTGCCAGGCGGGTGAGACCTCCAGGTCGTCGGCCGCGCGCAGGATAACTGTGTTGACGGAAGCCGTTAAAAAGCCCGGGAAGCTGTCGCGCAATGAGGTATTGTCTTTGGAACTACGCCGTACGCGACTGGAGCCGCCCGTGAAGAGGGCATCGTCCAGATCCGCCGTGGCCTGGGCCTACCAGGCCACGGGGGCCGAGCTGGGCCGGCCCTATTTCCTGGCCCTGCCGGCCCAAGTCTATGAGGACGCCGGACAAACCGAGGCCGGACTCGACGTGCTGGCCGACGGGCTGTCCATGGCCGGCAATACGCGGGAACGCTACTACGAAGCGGAACTGCATCGGCTCCAGGGGGAATTGCTTCTCCATCGCCCGGGCGGGTCCGCCGACCCCGAAGCGGCGGAAGCGTGTTTTCATCGGGCCATCGCGATCGCCCGGCAGCAAGGCGGGAAGTCGCTTGAGCTGCGCGCGGCGCTGAGCCTCGCCCGGCTATGGGAAAACAAGGACAAGGCGGAAGCCGCGCTGCAGACGATGGCCTGGCTTCACGCGTCCTTCACGGAAGGGTTCGACACCGCCGACTGGCAGCAGGCCAAGGCGCTGCTGGATGCCGCGCAACCCTCCGGCCAGCAAGATTGAGGAGCACACTGGCTTAGGTCGTCAAGAGAGGGATGCCCCTTGTCGAAGTTGCCGGCCAGCAGACCGCCGAATCCTGTCGGTCGATTGTCTCGCCGAGCGTGCGCAAGGAGTGCCAGAGCAGCGCCTGGTTGCTGGTGATGACGGGCTTGCCCGCACGCTCGATGTCTTCGATGATGCCGCTCACCTGTATGCCGCCCGGTTCCACCCGCTCAGGACGCGTGCCCGAAATTGCCTCTGACAAACCGCAGGTCCACCTGCTGGTCGGTCATGTGCGACCCCGCGCTATGGCGCAGCCAGTGCGCGGAGGCGCTGGCCAGCACCGCGGCCCGGCTTTCCCACTCGGGGCCGCGCGCGCAGGCGCGCGGCGGCCATCCCGAACACTTCCTTCAGCACCAGGTGCAGCGCGCCGCGCGACAAGGGCTTTTCCTTGCCGATGATCGGCAGCACGATGGGGCGATCCTCGCCGGGGAGCGGCGTGGGTGCCAAGCCGTGCGCCCTGCGATAGCGCGCCAGCTCCACCATCAGCTCATCGGTGGCCGGCACCAGCCGCGTCTTGTCACCCTTGCCCGTCACCTCCAGCCACCAACGTTCCAGGCCCTGGCCGTCGCGCCGGCAGAAAAACGCACCCATGCGCGTGCTGGCCACCTCGGCCGCGCGCAAGCCCCCGAGATACAGCACGGTCAGCAGCCAACGGCAACGCGCCGCGTGCAGCCGCTCGCGTTCGGTCTCCGCGCAGTGCGAGGAGTCGTATGGGCGTCTCACGGCCAACGGATCGGCATTCGAACTGGGATCTGTTCGTTCGCTTCCGCAGCCGCGTCTGGACGGGAGAAGCGGTGGGTTGGCAGAAGCTCGCTGAAAAGCTTTATCGGCTGCTTGAGTTGCGCGAGAAACTGGACCCCAGCTCCAGCCGCGGAGCCAAACAAGCGCGTTGCAGGCTCATCAATGTGGTCTCCTACCTCCAGCAATCTTCAGTCGCTGATCGTCCAAGCATTCAGCATCGGCGTACCGCAAAAAACGACTCGACGATATGGCGTGTTGTCGGATTGACGACGATCTCATCCATCTCCGCAAGCGAGAACCACTGGCATCGCTCAATTTCCTTGCTCGGCTTCGGAGCGGCAGTCTTGCCGATGTTTGCTCTAAATACGTGATGCACCGTCGTCGCGCCGACTACCTGAAACAAAAAGCCAAGCCCCTTGGCGACCAGGGTTGTCTCTTCCTCCAGTTCTCTGCCTGCTGCATCAGCGAATGTCTCGTCCTTGCTCGGGCGACCACCAGGCAGGGCCCATTTGTTTCCGTCCTTAGAAACAAGCAACACACGGTCGCCGCGAGAGCAAACTACTGTGGCCCTGACCTTCGATTTCACTTTCCGCCTCTACACTAGAAGTCTCGACAAAGTGCATCATACCCGCTATTCGAGACAATGCTTCTGCGCAAAAATGGCTGCGGTCATCTGATCGAATGGCATCGACGACCTGCCGCACACGCGAAAGGGATGGATACACTTGGTAAGTGTCCTCGTGGTTGTCTTGGCCATCCTTGGCGGGATCGTCGTGATGAGCTAGGCCGTCGCATACCGGCGCGCCGCCGCTGAGGGGGAGACTGGAGACCCGGCAGCGAAATGCCGGGAGGTCCGCCTTGGCCGACAGGGGGACGGCCGCCGCCGACCGCATGAATGATCGCCTGGTCCTGTCCGAGATCCAATACTTGAATAGCCAACGGCCAAGTAGCGTCGCCCCTGCTGTTAAGGGAAGCCGTTAAAAAGCCCGGGACGGGCTCTGCCAGGGCCAGGACACCCGCCGCTGGGCAAGCCATGGAAACTCTCGCTGAGCGAGTTCGTGGAATTCTTGGTTCAAGAGGGTGACGCGCACTTGCAAGACACGGTGTGCCCCCACGCGACTCCAACGCATATGTTGGCTTTTACACATGCGGCGGCCAATGATTCGATCGATAGATGACTCCACGAAGCCGGTCGCGATTCGTAGGCCAACACGCTGCCGGGTGCGATAGTCGATCAGCGACTCAAGATTGCTATTGAGGTAACTGATCAAATCGATGAGCTTGCAGCGCGCTTGTTTGGCTTCGCGGCTTGAGTTCGGGTCAAGTCTTTCGCGCAGATCAAGCAGACGACACAGTTCCTTAGCGAGCTTCTGCCAACGTACCGTTTGCCCGGTCCACACGAAGCTCGAGGGCGAACAAACAGATCCCAAAGTTCGAATGCTGATCCGTTGGCCGTAAGCCGCCCATACGCCAAAGGCGTAATAGCTTGATCGACGTGTCGCAGCATTCGACCGATGTGCGCCCAGTCGAGAACCCATTCGGTGTCGAACGGAAGGTCGTCAGCAACCCCGGCAAGATCCCGGGCACCATCAGCCACGACACAGACGTCATTGGGATCATCGTAGCCGCTGTCCTCTAGGGATTTGGTCATTTCTTCCTGCAATCGCTTGGTGCGCGGCATGGCGGAAGCCCAGACCCGTGGTTGTCTGCCAGTCTGGCCTAATGCCGCAACGACGACAGCTATCGACGATGAGCTTTTGTCGGCTCCCGCGCGATTGTCCTTGCCGGACCCCTTGCCATTGCTTCGCGCCCGCCTAACATAGCCGACATCAATGCCCAGTTCGGCAATTGGTCTAATCTCCTCGCACCACCGCCGCACGGGCTGTGCGTGCTGGAGGGATTTGCCGACGGCCATTGTGTGATTGCGGATGGTCACGTGACTGTCGCGTCCGGACGTTGGCAACAAGAGGTCCATGACCTGCTTGGCCTGCCGGTAGGGCATAGTGGCACCGAGTTCGGCATGCAGCCAGCGCAACTCGCCTGTGCTCGGTTCCTTAAGGTAATTCTTGAGCGGCGACACGTACCTCGATCCGTCAGCACCACACTTGCATGCTTTCCATCGATCGCGGCAGTAGAGGACCTTGCCGAGCGTGGTCTTCAGTTCGGAGCAATGCCCGTCGTGCACGCGACGGAGCGCGCCGCAGACCTTACAAGCTCGCTGCGACACGCAGTAGCGATCGAGCTGCTCTACGACAAATTCTTGCTGGACGCAATTGACTAATGACTTGCCTTCCGCAAGGGACAAACCGACGTCGCCGGAGGCTTGGCTGCGGTCGACGCGGTGAAACCGCATCACCTCAACCCGTTTTGCCACCGTGCCATCGCCGTCATCGAATTCGAGAACGATCGTGCATCGCATGTCGGCTCTCCGCCTCTTTGATACCGAGACGATACTCCGATGCAGGGCGGCATCCCAGGCCTTTTAACGGCTTCGTCCGCCACGCATCACGCACGAAGCGCGACTACAGTTGATCGCGCTGGAACCTGAAGGACGGTTCTCGCAGCCAGGCTTGCAATACGGCAAGCGTGGATTTGGCGATGGGTGTTGAGAACGGGAAAGCGCTTGGGCCGGGCATGGTGCTGTTCTGGTCGGCTGGCACGACCCACGGCCCGCATCATTCTGAAAAAGGGTGCACGATACTTTTTTTCTCTGTCGCGGGAGCTTGATTTGAACGTAAGTGATCTTAACTCTGTGTCTTGACAGTATCGATACCGGTTAGCCTTACTTGCGCACTGGAAAATGGCACTCACAGTTCGTCTGAGACCAGATGCGCTGCATGTTAGAGGGAAAATGATATGGGGCTAGAAACGAGTAATCAGATCGTTTGGCGGCCGTGTGAGGCTGGGTTCGCACCAGCAAACTGCCGTTGCAGAAATGGTTCTCGGCCATATGTCTGACGGTTTCGCACAAGGGCGGCATTTCCGCTTTGCGCTGGTCCGAGCAGCTTGACGTGTCATCGATCACGGCACACACTATGCTGCGTATGGCCCGGTGATGAGTGAACGGGATAAGTAATACCGTTTGTACGGGTTGGTGGAAGCGGACGGCGCCTTGATCGATGGGCCGCGACTAGCAAAGCGTGGGCGCGCTGCCAACAATATTTTTGCTCTTATTCAGGTAGGCAAACATGCCCAGTCCCCCGGAAAAATTGCCTTCTCTAGCAGACGAAATTGATGAGGGCGAACGGCGCTTCAGGTCGCTTGCAGATGCGATGCCCCAAATAGTGTGGACAGCCATGCCGGATGGTTGGATCGACTACAGCAATCAACGGTGGATCACCTATACGGGACTTACTTTTGAGCAACTCCAAGGGTGGGGCTGGACTCAAGCACTCCACCCGAATGATTTGCAACCCACCATCGATCGCTGGACGAGCTCATTAGAGAGCGGTGAAGATTATGAAACTGAATACCGCTGGAAAAGAGCCTCCGATGACATTTATCGATGGCATCTGGCCCGCGGATTACCGCTTAAAGACTTGAATGGACATATCGTCAAATGGGTTGGGACCAGCACTGACATTGAGGACCAAAAGCAGCTGCAGGCCGCGGCGGAAAGAGCCAACCGCGCGAAATCTGATTTCCTTGCCAGCATGAGCCATGAGCTGCGCACGCCGCTGAACGGTATTCTTGGCTACGCGCAGATACTGCTGCGGGACACCACGCTGGGCGAGCGGCAGGTCGCGGGGCTGCGCGTGATCCAGCAAAGCGGCGAGCAACTGCTGACGCTCATCAACGATGTACTCGATTTCGCCAAGATCGAAGCCGGCAAGCAGGAGCTCAGCCTCACCGACATCCCGCTGGCCAAGTTCCTGCGCATCATTGCCGAGATCATCAGCGTCAAGGCGGAGCAGAAGGGGCTGGCCTTTATCTGCGACACCGCGCCGGACTTGCCCGGCGGCATACGCGCCGACGAGAAGCGGCTGCGCCAGGCGCTGCTCAACCTGCTGGCCAATGCGGTCAAGTTCACCGACCGCGGTCAGGTCAGCCTGCGGGTGCGTTTTTTTCCTCACGCCCGGCTGCGCTTCGAAGTGCAAGACACCGGCATCGGCATCCGCGAGGAGCAATTGGAATCCATCTTCCAGCCTTTCGAGCAAGGCGGCGACGCGCAGCGCCGGCTCGGGGGCAGCGGCCTGGGCCTGGCCATCAGCCAGCGCTTTGTGCGCCTGATGGGGGGCGAGATCCGGGTCGAGAGCCGGATCGGCCAGGGCAGCACCTTCTGGTTCGAGCTGGAACTGCCGGTGGTCGAGCTCGAGATCGCGCCGCCGTCTGCCGCAGGGGTCGTGACCGGCTATCAGGGACCGCGCAAGAAGGTATTGGTCGTCGATGATGTGGCCGAGAATCGGGCCGTGGTGGTCGACATGCTGGGCCAGATCGGCTTTGAGATGGTCGAGGCGGAAAACGGCTGCGAGGGACTGGAAAAAGCCCAAACCTTGCGCCCGGACTTGATCTTGATGGACATCGTCATGCCGGAGATGGGCGGGCTGGAAGCCACGCGCCGCCTGCGCCAGCTGCCGGCCCAGAAGGATGTGCCGATCATCGCGATTTCCGCCAGCGCTTCCGGTGGCGACAAAGAGAGCAGCCTGGCAGCCGGAATGAGCGCGTTCCAGCCCAAACCGATCGACTTCGGCATGCTCCTGGCACAGATCGCCAGCCTGCTGAAGCTCAGTTGGACTTACGCAGCGCCGCCAGCGAGCTCCGCTCCCGAACATCAGGCGCCCGGGCCGCTGCTGGTGCCACCGGCGCAGGAGATGGAAATCCTGCATCGTCTGGCGCGGGAGGGAAACATGCGCGACATAGTGCAGCGCGCCGCTCACTTAGCCGAGCTCGATGAGCGCTATCGTCCGTTCGCCGACCAACTGCGCCTGTTGGCTAAGGGGTACCAGTCCAAAGCCATTCTAAGCCTTGTGGAGCGGCACCTGGAAAGGAGGCCAGCGCCATGACGGCGACCTCGGCACAGGAAACGGGCACCCACACGATCCTGATTGTGGATGACACGCCAGCCAACCTGGACGTGATCGTGGAAAGTCTTGAGGACCACGGCTTTCGGATCGTCGTCGCGCAGGACGGCGAAGAAGGGCTGCAACGCGCCGACTTTGTACAGCCGGACCTGATCCTGCTCGACGTGATGATGCCGGGACTGGACGGCTTTGAAGTCTGCCGCCGCTTGAAGGCGCTGGCAGGCACCCGAAAGATCCCGGTGATTTTCATGACCTCGCTGACCGAGACCGAGCACAAGATCACTGCGTTCAAGGCGGGCGGGGTCGACTATGTCACCAAACCGCTGCAGATCGACGAAGTGATGGCGCGGGTCGGCACGCACTTGAACCTGCATGCGATGCAACAGCGGCTGGAGGCGCAAAACGCGCAGCTGCAGCAGGAGATCGTCGAGCGCCGGCAAGCCGAACAGGCGCTGGAGACCAGCCGCGAGCTGATCCGCCATCAGAGAGACGAGCTCAAGGAGCTGTACGACAAGATCGTCGCGGAGCAGCAGGTGTCGGAGCGGTTGCTGCTCAACGTGCTGCCCTACCCGATTGCCGAGCGCCTGAAGGCGCACCCCGGAGTGATTGCCGACAGTTTTCAGGCGGCCACTGTATTGTTCGCCGACATCGTTGAATTCACCCGCTTTTCTGCCGGCATGAACCCCGAGCGGCTGGTGGCGGTGCTCGATGAGATCTTCACCGACTTCGACAGCATTGCCGATCATCGCGGCCTCGAGAAGATCAAGACCATCGGCGATGCCTACATGGCTGCCGCAGGGCTGCCGGTCGCGGCGGCCGATCACGCAGCACGGGCGGCGCACATGGCGCTGGACATGATCGACGCGCTGGCCGGCTTCAATGCGCGCAGCGGCTACAGCTTGCAGTTGCGTGTTGGCATCAACAGTGGTGCGGTGGTGGCCGGCGTTGTCGGCAAGCGCAAGTTCATCTATGACTTGTGGGGCGACGCCGTCAATATCGCCAGCCGTATGGAGTCCCATGGCGTGGCCGGTCGCGTGCAGATTACGGAGGCCACTCGGCAGTACCTCGCGGAGCCATTCTTGTTCGAGGAGCGTGGCACGATTGCAGCCAAAGGCGTGGGTGAGCTGCGCACGTGGTTCCTGACCAGCCGGAACGACGCGCCGCGCCCATGATGCCCAGCAGCACCACCGAGGAGCTTCGGGATGGCTACAACGAACGGAAGACAGCGGGGTAATGGCGCGCAAAAGCCGATCGCACTCGCTTTGCAGGGCGGCGGGATGCACGGTGCGTTCCCGTGGGGCGTGCTCGACCAGTTGCTTGGGGACGGGCGGCTTACTATTGAGGGTGTCGGCGCGACCAGTGCAGGAGCCATGAATGCCGCCGTGTTGGCATATGGGCTGTTGCAGGGTGGCCACGACGGCGCGCGCCCGGCGCTGCACGACTTCTGGCGTGCTGTGGCGCAACCGGCAGAGAGGTACACCTATTAATCAATAGGTTGCAATACTGCCCGCCCAAGAGAAACCTCCGCAGGGCAGCGCAGAACCGATATTAGTACTGTCGGTCCTCACATTTTCATGTAACTAACCGCCTGATATTTCCTCCATTGCCCTGTCAATCTGCTCGGCAGGTGTTGAGGATCGTTAATTCCGCTAGCGGCGCCCGCTATATCCGCTAGCAATCACATGGCTGTAACCTATTGATTTATATGTAGAACTAGCATCTTTTTGGGGATTTTTGCCGTTGTGCAAGAGCAACGCCATTCTCTGTCCCTGCCCAATAATTCGGCTAATACGGCTCGGCGGATCATTAATTCGGCTAACGCGGGCTACGCCGAGGCGGTGTCGCCGAAATACTATTGCTGGCCGGGCAGGGCGGTCGGGGAGGGTGATAGTTCGGTAGAGCCATGTGTATGACCTCGCGAAAGATCCCAAAAATAGGGCTATTCTGGCGATCCGCGTTCACACCACGATCTGCGCGACGGTGAGCTCTCCATTGAAAGCGCCCGCGAGCGTCGGCAGGACAAAGGGCATCTTGCACCTTCATCGTAAATCCATCCTGGTTGGCACCCACATTTGCACAATTAGTGGTCGCCATTAGCCGAATTAGCGATCTGCAACAGGTCGTGGCAATGGAGGCGTGCCCGAAATTGTCCCTCACGAAGCGCAGGTCCACCTGCGTGAAGTGTAGTAAAGATGCTACGCAAAGTCCGAGCGCAAAGCCAGTAAAATCAATAAGTTTGCGATTTTACGCACTAACATTACTACGATTTTTCAAGTAGTAATGTTGATACCATCCGGCGGCGCGAAGTAATGTTGAAACGATCGCAGGTCCGTCGCTTGGGCGCATCTTTACGGGTCTCCCGCACTTTGTGTGACGGCTGGGTTGAGGGCTTGATTTCCGGCCGATCTGGCCTACGTTGATCGTTACCATGAGCCAAGTTCTCGGTGGGATCGATCGTATCCTCGCCCGTGTGGGTAAGCGCTTCGTCTCCAGCGACGCGCGAGGGGATACCATCACTGTCGAAGCCTGCAGTACGGTTCGCGCGGCAGCTTGTCCTGCCTGCCGTCATTGGAGTAACCGAATCCACGGCAGCTATGTGCGCAGGCTGGAAGAACGACCGATGCTCGAGCAGCAGGTCGTTCTCGCCGTTGAGGTGCGTCGCTTCAAGTGTGCGAACGTCGGCTGCCCGCGTCGAACGTTTGCCGAGAACATCCACGCCTTGGCCGGGCGGTATCAACGTCGTACGCGATCGCAGGCTCGGGCGTTGCACGCGCTGGGCCACGCCCTCGGTGGTGAGGCGGCAGCCCGGCTTGCCGACGCCTTGGGATTGCGCACGAGTGCCGACACCGTGCTGCGGGAATTGCGCAGAGTACCTGAGCGCAAGCGCAAACCAGGACCGCGGGTCGTCGGCATCGATGACTGGGCGATCGCGCGCGGTCACCAGTACGGAACAATCATCGTCGACCTTGAGCGACGTGAGCCGATCGAAGTGTTCGCCGGCAGGGAAGGAATTGCGGTGACCGCGTGGATGCGTGCGCACCCATCGATCGAGATCGTCGCCAGAGACCGGGCGGGTGCCTACTCCGAGGCGGTCGACATCGCGCTGCCGGCGGCCACGCAAGTTTCGGATCGCTGGCATCTGCTGAGCAACCTGCGCGACAACGTCGAGAGGCTGCTGTACCGACTCGGGCCGCAACTGCGCCAAGCCGCGCAGCAAGTCAAGGTCGGTGGCGTGACCCTGGGCCGGCAGGGGGTGCTGAGCCGCAACTCACTCCGGTCATGGCAGCGTCTGAGCGATCAGCGACGCGCCACGCGGCTGGCGCTGTACGAGCGGGTGATGGAGCTACGCGCCCAGGGCGGTACGATGAAAGGAATCGCGCGCGAGCTCTCAATCAACAATCGAACCGTGCACAAGTTCGTCACCGCGGGGGCCTTCCCCGAGCGTGCACCCAAGGCGCGGGGTCCGACGCCTTTGGATCCCCATCGCAGCTTTATCGAGGAACGAATCGCCCAGGGCTGTCGCTTTCCTGAACTGATCTGGCAGGAACTCAAGCAGCGGGGCTATACGGGCAGTCGCGCCTCCGTGCAGAGTTGCGTGGTCCGACTTCTCTTTCCACAGGGCAAGGCACCGCTTGTCGAGGTACCCGCGCGCACGATGCCGTGCCCGTCGGCCCGGCGCGTGTTCGGATGGCTGGTCGGATGGAGGAAGCTCGCCGTCGAAGAGCCCAGGAGCCGTAGAACAAAGTAATTCTGTCACTCCGGAATCCGGCTGTAACCCGCGCGGAATATAGAAGTCCGGCCGGTGAGTTGACAATATTGCTTACACTCCCCCCGAAGCAAAGTCGTCAATTCGCATAAGTCCGGATTAATTTTGTCAATTGGCCTCCTAGACTTCGAATCCCGCTCGTAAGGCATTGATCTTATGGAAGATTCCATGCACATAGCGGAGCCGGTTGCGCTCGTCCGCCCGCGCGGCGCGCACCGCTTCGAAGCCTTCAGTCCGAAGCTGAAGCGGAGGCTCACCTTCTACCGACGCTGTGCGTTCGACCAATGGATCTTGATCGAATCCGATCCGGCGAACGCGCACTTTTGTGAGCGTCCCGGATTCGTTCAGTTTCGCGGACGGCGGACCCTTGCAGACATATTCCGACCGCCAGGAGTTGGTACTCCTGCCGAATCCAGTTATCGATGAAGAAGCGAAGAAGGGCCTCGAGTTGAGCGCTGATTTGCTCAATGTCCGGCTGGTCGATGCGGCCGAACAGGCTGCTTCACGCATCTGGATCGACAATTGGCAGCGCATGCTGCCAATTATCGTAGCCACGCGAGGTCTCGTGACGGTGTCAGTGCTCGACGCGGTTGAGCGCTTCGTCACCAGTCCGAAGCCGCTCCTAGCCATTGAGCGCGAGTTCTCGAAAGGTGACCCCGTGCTTGTGCGCGCCGCCATCTTCAGGCTACTGCATACCGGTCGCGTACAGGCGGAGGAATTGCGAACCGACCCATTGTCGTGGATGACGAAGTTTTCCGTCAGGGAGGCCGGACATGATTCGCCGCAAGCCTGAGTTTCAATCAATCGATTTGAGCGCGTGAACGTGCAACTTCTCGAGGCACCATATCGTTGCGCGCATTGCCGAGCACGCTATGGTGGGCAAGTGTGGCGACCCAGCAGTGTTCGACCCATGAGGTGAGGCCGGAGTACCGCAAGGCGTTGAGGCGGTCATACTTTGAGTATGGCTTGGGATGCAAAAGCCTGGGCTAGACGCAATACTGTTCACTTCACAACCACTTTGGGGACGATCCGCTGATTCAGCGGCTCGGATCGCCGCCGGATTCGGAA
>NZ_JBIUHC010000211.1:0-14983 GCF_044627735.1 Cupriavidus sp. CuC1
AAAGAAAAGTGACATCTCACACGTTCTAAAACGGCCAACACCGTACAGCCGCGCCAGCAGCTAGAAGCGCTAAAACATCGCCCACTCACGCTATTCTGCATCAGCAGCTAGAAGAGCGAAAACCCCGCCCACAAGGGCGACTCCCGCGTCAGCGGGCCACTATGCCAAACCAAAACTGCAACCGCCGCCGATTCAATCCCCGCCAACCTCAACAGACTTTGCGAACAAATCAGCGCAACGGGATCCTAGCCGCGGCCGGCGCCTTGCTGCGCGGCGTCGCGCGCAGCGACGAGGGCCAGCAGCAGCATCCTGGTCTGCTCGAGTATCACGGCCCTGAGCTGGGCCATCTGTTCCGGCCCTATCGTTTCCCATTCCAGTGCGCTGAGCACGTGCCGGCGCAGCATGCGGAACGTGGCAACCTGGCTGTCGATCGCGATGGTCCGGATCCTGGTCACTTCATCGGTCGGCTCGCGTCCCGTCAGCCGGCCGATGATCGACGCGGTCACGGGGAACAAGCGGCGGTTGAGGCGTTCATCGATCACCGCGAACGCAGCCGGTGGACCGAGGCCCGCGCGTTCGCGCGCCATGAAGAGCTGCCAGTCGCGCGCCTCGGGTGAATCGTTGAGGAACGAGACGAAGCTGCCCTGGAGCGCCAGGTAGGTCTCAATCAAATCCGAGTCGTCGGCGTTGGGGCTGGCCAATGTCGCCTCTGCCGCGCTCACCGGCGCGGCCAGGTGCTCCCATACGCGTGCCACGAAGTGCTCAACGCAGGCAATGTAGACCCCTTCCTTGTTATCGAAGTAGTACTGCAGCGCGGGCGCATTGACGCCGGCCTCTTTCGCAATGTCACGCGTCGACGCCCCCTCGAACCCCCGTTCCCCGAAGAGTCTCAGCGCCGCCTCGACGATGCGCAGGCGCGTTTCCTCGCCGCGCTGGTAGCCGCCTTCGGCAGCCGGTCGGTGTCGTGCCATGGGTATCGTCGCCATCCTTGAGATCGTGCCAGGGGAGAAATATATCACTTGACACAATTTTTCCGACTGGAATAATTGTGCCGCTTGGAATAATTTGGAGCCCCCATGTCTACCGCTGCGCCCGCCGATTCGCCCGCCGACCCTCTGTTGCGAGGCGAAGCCACGTCAGCCCCAGTCAAGCCTGCGGTGCGCAATCGCCGCCGCACGGTGCTGCTGGCCATGGCTGGCATCGTGCTTGTGGGGGCGGCGGTCTGGGGCGGGCATTGGTGGACGGTGGGCCGCTTCATTGAAACCACCGATGACGCCTACCTGCAGGCCGACAGCGTGACGGTGGCGCCGAAGGTGAGCGGCTATGTGGCTGAAGTCCTGGTGCGCGATAACCAGACGGTCGTCGCCGGGCAGGCGCTGGCAAGGCTTGATAGCCGTCAGTACCAGGCAGCGCTGGACGAGGCGACCGCGACCGTTGCCTCGCGCCAGGCCGACGTGGCGCGCAGCGAGGCGGATCTTGCGCAGCAGCAGGCGAATATCGCGCAGGCCAGGGCCGAACTCGACGGAGCGCGGGCTAATGTGCGCTACGCGATATCGCAGGTGGATCGCTATGCGCCGCTGGTCAAATCGGGCGCCGAGACGGAGGAGCGCACCGCTGAGCTGCGCTACGCGCAGACACGTGCGGCCACCACGCAGCAGGCCAACGAGGCTGCCTTGCGCGCGGCCCAGAGCCAGACGCTCACGCTGCGGGCAAAGCTGCAGCAGGCACGCGCGCAACTGGCGGTGGCCGAGGCGAGCGCGCGCCGCGCCCAGCTCGACCTGCAGGATACGTTCGTGCGCAGCACCCTGGCCGGGCGCGTCGCGGATCGCGCCGTCCGGGTCGGGCAGTTCGCGCAGCCGGGCACGCGCCTGCTCACGATCGTGCCGCTTCAGGACCTCTACCTGACCGCCAACTTCAAGGAAACGCAGGTCGGCCACATGCTCCCGGGCAGCCCGTGACGATCCATGTCGACGCACTGGCGGATACCGATCTGCACGGCACCGTCGAAAGCCTGTCGCCCGGCACGGGTTCCCAGTTCGCCCTGCTGCCCGCCCAGAACGCCACGGGCAATTTCACCAAGATCGTGCAGCGCGTGCCGGTGCGCATTCACCTGGATGTGTCGGGCGAGGCGCGCAGGGCCTTGGTGCCGGGGCTGTCGGTGACGGTCGAGGTCGATACGCGCCACGCGGCATCCACGCAAGCACGGGCTCCGGCCGGGGTCGCGCGTGGCTAAGGCGCTGCGGTCCGGTGCCGGCGTTTCCGGGGGCAACCCGGCATCCGCGCCAGCAGTGCCGAATGCCTCCCACGTCTCCAACGCCTCCACCGCCGACTGGATCGCCGTCGCGGCCGGCTCGCTTGGCGCGCTGCTCGCCACGCTGGATATCTCGATCACCAATTCGGCGTTGCCGCAGATCCAGGGCCAGATCGGTGCCGCGGGTACGGAAGGCACGTGGATCTCCACGGGCTACCTGATGTCGGAGATCGTCATCATCCCGCTCGCCGCGTGGCTCACGCGCGTGTTCGGGCTTCGGCGCTTCCTGATGTGGAACGCGATTTTCTTTACCGCCTTCTCGATGATGTGCGGGCTATCGCACAGCCTGGCCGGGATGGTCGTCGGGCGCATCGGCCAGGGCTTCGCAGGCGGCGCCATGATCCCGACCGCGCAGACCTTCATCCGCACGCGCTTGCCCAGGCACCAGATGCCGATCGGCATGTCGGCGTTCGGGCTGATCGTCCTGCTCGGCCCATTGCTCGGCCCGGTGGTTGGCGGCTGGCTGACCGAGAACGCGGACTGGCGCTGGTGCTTTTTCCTGAACCTGCCGATCTCGGTGGCGCTGGTGGCGCTGCTCTATCTCGGCCTGAAGCCGGAGCGCGCGAGCCTGCAGGCGTTCGTCAAGGCGGACTGGCTTGGCATCGCGGGGCTGGCCATCGGCCTGAGTTCGCTCACGGTGGTGCTGGAGGAGGGGCAGCGCGAGCGCTGGTTTGAGTCGCCGATGATCACATGGCTAGCGCTCATCTCCGCGGCCGGCATCCTGATGATGGTCGTCGGCCAGTTCACGGCGAAGACACCGATCGTACGGCTGCGGCTGTTGCTCAACAAGAACTTCGCCAGCGTCATCCTGATTGTTTCGACGGTCGGCGCCGGGCTCTACGGCGTGTCCTACCTGTTGCCGCAGTTCCTCGCCACCATCGCCGGATACAACGCGCAGCAGGCGGGCTCGATCATGCTGCTCTCCGGTCTTCCGGCATTCCTGATGATGCCGATCCTGCCCCGCATGCTTGGCAAGTTCGATAGCCGTTGGCTCGTGATCACGGGGCTGTTGTGTTTCTTCGGCAGCTGCATGCTGGACATCTCGCTCACGACGCAAAGCGTCGGGCACGACTTCATCGGCTCGCAGATCCTGCGCGGCTTTGGCCAGATCCTGGCGATGATGCCGCTCAACCAGGCATCGATGGCGGCTGTCGCCACCCATGAAGCGGGAGACGCGGCTGGCCTGTACAACATGGCCCGCAACCTGGGCGGCTCGGTCGGGCTCGCGCTGCTTGGCACGCTGATCGATCGCCGCAATACGTATCACGACGCCGTGATCCGTGAATCGGTGAGCGCCAACAGCGCGATCGGGCAGGAGCACATCTCGTCCAGCGCGGCGGGCTTCTTTGCCCAGCATGGCGATCTGGCGCACGCAAAGCTCCAGGCCTTGGCGCAAATGGCAGGGGAGATTGCCAGGCAGGCGGCCGTCATCACCTTTTCCGAGACTTTCTTTGTGCTGGGCATCGCGCTGCTGCTATGCGTGCCGCTGGCCCTCCTTCTCAAGCAACCGGGTGCCGGCACGCCGGTGTCCTCCGGTCATTGATCATGCTCGACATCCAATCCAATGCGCTGCCGCTCCCGGGCCGGCTCTGCGCGGTCTGCCTCGGTGCCGCGCTGGCGTTTGCCATGACCGGCTGCACGGTCGGGCCGGACTACCACGGCGCGCCGGAAGTCGCGGCCGACGCAATGGGTGCCGCGGCGTTTCCCCATGCCCCACGGACTACCGAGCCGGCGGCGCCGCGTGTCGCAACGTGGTGGCGCGCGCTGGGCGATCCCCAACTGGATGCGTTGATAGAAACCGCACTGGCGCATAGCCCGGACATTCGTGCGGCGCGGGCCAGCGTGAGCCAGGCCCGCGCCGGCCTGCGCGGGCAGCAAGCCGACGCGCTCCCCAAGGTGGGCGCCAACGCGGCCATGCTGCGCACGCGCTCGCCGGCTTTGTCTTCGCTCTCCGGCGGTTCGTCGTCGGGCGGCCGCGGACCGCTGGCGCTCTATCTGGCCAACTTCGACGCGAGCTGGGAGATTGATCTCTTCGGCGGGACGCGGCGTGCCATCGAGGCGGCCTCGGCGCAGGCGGACGCTTGCGCCGAACAGCTTGCAGACGCCCATGTGCAACTGGCGGCCGAGGTCGCGCAAGCCTACGTCGGCCTGCGTGAGCAGCAGTTGCGCCTGACGCACCTGCGCGCTTCGGAAAAGCTGGAAGCCGACATGCTGGAACTGACGCAGCAACGACGCGAGCGCGGGGTGGCATCGGAGCTGGAAGTGTAGCGGCTGCTGACCCAGGTGGAGGGCACACGCTCGCAGATCGCGCCCATCGAGGCGCAGATCACGGAGTCGTTCGATGAACTCGCCGTGCTCACGGGCCAGGCCCCCGGCGCATTGGATGGCGAGCTCGGCCCGCAACGGCCACTGCCCACGTTGCCGGCCACGGTGTCCGTCGGCAACCCCGCTGCCTTGCTCAAGGCGCGGCCGGACATCCGCGCGGCGGAGCGCACCCTGGCCTCGCAGAACGCGCAGATCGGCGCGCACAAGGCTGACTGGTTCCCCAAGCTGTCGCTGTTCGGCTCCCTCGGCTACAGCGCGATGGATCCTGGCCACCTGGTCCGCAAGGACAACGCCACCTGGCTCGCCTTGCCGCGGTTGCAGTGGAATGCGCTGGATTTCGGCCGGGTTGCCGCCAGCGTGGACGGTGCGCGGGCGGGACGGGACAATGCCGAGGCAAAGTATGAAAGCGTGGTCCTGAAGGCGCTGCGCGACGCCGATGTGGCCTTGTCCCGCTACGGGCACCAGCGCGAGAACGTGGTCCTGCTGCGCCGGGTGGAGGCGTCTGCCGAGCGGGCCTCCGTGCTGACCCAGCAACGCTACCGCGCCGGTACGGCCAGCATGCTTGACTGGCTGGATGTCGAGCGCACCCGGGTGCGCGCGCAGCAGGACCGGATCGCCGGCGATGCCAACCTGATCAAGGACTTCGTGTCGTTGCAAAAGGCACTTGGGCTGGGTTGGCAGAACGACGGCTAGGACGGACGATGGCCGTCATGCGCCGGGTGGCGCGGGCGGCCGGGGCCTTTCAGGCCGCCATGCCCCTATGTTGTATCCAGCATACGTTTACCAGCCCCAAAGAAATGTGGGCAAAACTGCTCTTTTTGGTTGGGGGTTTGCGCGATTGACCCGCGCGGCAGCTCGGCGGGTGGGCCGCGGCAGCCGCGCAGGTTAGGCAGCCGGCACTCCATCGGGCATGCGCCGCTGTTCAAGGACGGGCAATTGCCCTATCGTGACGACCTTCCCCGCCAACTCTGCGCGGCGATTTCGTCGTCTTGTCCCGTCTTGCCGCGGTTTGTCCATGCCCCGCTCACTTTCACGCATCGCGCGCCGCTTGCGCTCGCTGGTGCCCGGTTGTCAGGTGCTGCCGATGTTGCTTGCATTGGTGGCGCTAGCCTTGGCGCCGCAGGCCGCCAGGGCAGCAGATCACCCTGCGCAGCCTGCCGCGCATTCCACCGCTGAATCCGCCGCTGAATCTGCCCCCGCACCCGAGCCGGGGGGCAAGCGCCCGCGCGTGTGCCTGGTGCTGTCCGGGGGCGGTGCGCGCGGCTATGCGCATATCGGCGTGATCAGGGCGCTCGAGAAAATGCACGTGCCGATCGACTGCATCGCGGCCACCAGCATGGGCGCCGTGGTGGGCGGCTTGTACGCCAGCGGCTTGTCGGCGGGCGAGCTGGAGGCCAAGCTGTCGCATATCAACCTGAGCGATATCGCCTTCGACCGCAACGAGCGCGCCGAACTGCCGCAATCGCAGCGCGAGGACGACCTGCAGTACCCGATCGGGATCTCGGCCGGCTATGGCGATGGCAAGATCAAGCTGCCCACCGGCCTGGCGCAGGGCAACCGCCTGCTGGCGCTGCTGCAGAACTGGACTGCGCAGGTGCCGGCCGACGCCGCCTTCGACAAGCTGCCGACGCCGTTTCGTACCATTGCCACCGACCTGGGCACCGGGGCCCCAGTGGTGCTGGACCATGGCTCGCTGCCGCGCGCCATCCGTGCCAGCGTGGCGGTGCCGGGTTTGTTCGCGCCGATCAAGGTGAACGGTCGCACGCTCGTCGACGGCGGGCTGGTCAGCAACCTGCCGGTGCAACTGGCGCGCGACATGGGCGCCGATGTGATCATCGCGGTCAATATCGCCTCGCCGCTGGACGATCCCGCCAGCCTGGACTCGCCGGCGGCGGTGACGCAGCAGATGGTCACAATCCTGACGAACCAGAACGTGAGCACGCAGAAGGCGCTGCTCAGGCCGGGCGACGTGCTGATCGAGCCCCAGCTGGGCGACCTGTCCTTCACCGACTTCTCGCGCGCCAACGATGGCATCCAGAACGGCTGGAACGCCGTACTGGCGTCCGAGCCCCGGCTGGCGTCGCTGACGCTGCCGGCGCACGCCTGGCAAAGCTACCTGGCGGCGCGCAAGGGCAGCCAGGCGGTGGCGGGCCCGCTGCGCATCGATGCCATCCAGATCCACTCGCAAGGCCGGATCCCGGCCAGCTACGTGCGCAAGTACCTGGGCGTGAACGAAGGCGACACTTACGACGCCGTCACGCTCAACCGCGAGATGGCGCAGCTCTCCACTTCGGGCGATTTCGAGAGCGTGGCGCAGGAGCTGGTCACGGAAGACGGCAGCAATGTACTGAAGGTCGAGGCGCAGCAAAAATCCTGGGGGCCGCAGTTCCTGCTGTTCGGTTTCGGCGTATCCAACACCTTCAATGGCCAGGGCGGGTTCAACCTGCAACTGGGGCATCGCTATCCCTGGATCACGCCGGGCGGGCTGGAATGGCGCAATGACATCGTGCTGGGCAGCACCCAGGCAAAGTGGCACACCGAGTTGCGCCAGCCGGTGTTCGACCGGCTGGGCTTCTATGTCGCGCCCTATGTGGAGTACGGGCGCAAGCGCGTCGACCTCTATGGCGACACCGCGCCCAACCGCAATACCGACCCGATCACCGCCTTCCGGATCGACACCGCCGCCGCGGGCCTGGACCTGGGTGTGCCGCTGGGCCGCCTCGGCGAGTTCCGGGCGGGCGTGAACTACCAGCAGGTCAATTACTCGGCTGTCTATAACCTGCCCATCAGTACTGGCCGGCTATTTCCCCACGCCCATGTGCGCCAGCCCACCATGCGTGCCCAGCTCACCATCGACCAGCTCGACGATCCGCTGTTCCCGCGCACCGGCTATTACCTGCTGGCCACCAACGAGCTGGCCTTCGGCGGTACCGACAACCGCTTCAACGATGCCCATGCCAAGGCGCTCTGGGCAACCAGCTACGGCCGCCACACGCTGAACCTGGCGGCGGAGGCCGCGGCCACCTACGGCGATCACCGCACCGACAACAGCGTCAGCGGCGGGCTGGGCTTCACGCTGGGCGGCTTCCAGCATCTTTCGGCCTATGCCCAGGACCAGTTCTCCGGCAACTACCTGCTGTACGGCCGCATGACCTACCTGAACGACCTGCGCGAGTTCATCCTGCCCGGGCTGCGCACCACCGTGGTGGGCGCCAGCCTGGAGGCCGGCGACGTCTGGCTGCGGCGCAAGAACTTTGGCAATGGGCCGTTCAAGACCAGCGCCAGCCTGTTTATCGGCGGCAACAGCGCCATCGGCCCGCTGTACTTCGGCTTTGCCACGGCGCCGAACGGGGTGTGGAACCTGTACCTGCAGCTGGGCCGCGTGTTCTAGTCCGCGGACTAGCCCGCGGGCGCCGGCAGGGGCTCGGTGGCGCTCACCGCGTTGTCGGCGCTGTCGGCCGGCCGGAAGGTCACCGCGCTGATGCGGCCGTTGCGCATGCGCAGGGTTTGCGTGCCCTGGCTGTGGCGGGCCTCGCCGTTCATGACGGAGGAGGCCGCTACGTCGATCTGCGCGGTGGCGCCCTCGATGCGCGGCGGCGCGGTCACGGCGATGCGCACCGTCTTGCCGGCCATCGCCTCCAGCTTGGCAAACATGTCGATCACGGCGTCGCGGTCGTCGTAGCTTCCCGCCAGCGGATGCTCGCCCTGGTGGCGCCAGCGCACGCCGGGCTCCAGCAGCGGGAACAGCGCTTCGAACTGCCCGCTGGTGAGGGCCTGCAGGTATTCGTTCACCACGGCGGCGACGGCTTCCTCGGTCATCGGCACTTCTACCCTGGCGCGTGCCGGGCGGCGCGCCTGCGCCGGGTCGAAACCGAGGAACTCGAGCACGTTGCTGACCACCTGCTCGCGGTCGTTGTCCACGCAGATCATGTGATAGCTGTTTTCCACCACGACCTTGCGCATGTCGGGGATCGCGGCTTCCAGGAAGTCGGCCGAGCGCAGGCTGGTCAGCTCGTCCTCGCGCGCGTGGACCACCAGGGTGGGACAGACGATGCGGTGGGCGCCGCGCAGCACCCAGCCGCGCAGCCGGTCAACCTGGCGGATGCAGGCCAACGGCACCCAGCGATAGTGGAAATTGTCGCCGCGCTCGAACTTGGCCTTGACGATGGCGCGCACGAGGTCGTTCTTGATGCCGAACGGCTCGTCTTCCTCCACCCGCATGCGCGCGGGCAGCGTGGGGATGTGATAGACCAGGTGCCGCAGCGCGCGGTACCAGGGCGTGGACCAGCCGTCGATGTAGACCGGGGCCGCCAGCGCGATCAGCCGGCCCTTGGTGTGCTGCCGGCGCTCGGCCAGCGCCAGGGCCAGAAGCCCGCCCAAGCACATGCCCATGACGTGGAAGGTCTCGTACTGCCCGGCCAGTTCATCGTATGCCTGCGTGACGGTGTCGAGCCATTGCTCGGCCCGCACGGGCACCAGGTCCTCGGGCGTGCCGGCGTGTCCTGGCAGCGTCACCGCGTGGGTTTCCACCCCGGCGCGCCGCAGGGCCTTGTGCATCGGGCCGAGGTCGAATTGCGTGCCGCCCAGGCCGTGGATGAGCAGGGCACCCGTGCCGCTGCCCTTGAGAGCCGTCATGCTGCGTCGCGCTCCTCGATCACAGCCGCGCCCTGCAGGCGCCATGCGCCGGCAATGATCGCGACGGTCTCGTCCCCGTCCAGCAAGGGGCTACTCATATCCAGCACCATGGTGCAGTCGCCCGGGGGCAGCATCAGGCGGAAAAGAAGGTCGGTGCGGGTCTCGCCACCATCCCCATCGCCGTCGCACTCGCGCAGCCAGCGGTCGCGCACCCGGGCCCGGTCGTCGGTATGCACGTGAGCCAGCACGTTGTCGAGATTGCCGAAGGTATCTTCGCGCACGCCCAGCGAGCGCTCCACGTCGCCGCTCCAGCGCAGCGTGCCGCTGCGCGGGTCCAGGCAGTAGACCAGCTGGCCGCTGGCCGCCAGGGCCAGCTTGACATCGTTCTGGCGCTGCGCCGACTGCAGGTGCAGTTGCTCGCGGCTGGTCCGCAGCGTGCTGATCAGCAGCGTCAGCAAGGCGGCCACGGCAAGATAGAGCTGGGCTTCCATCAGCGAGCGGCCATGGTGGGCCGCGCTCTCGGCAAACGGGCCATCGCCCTGGCCGGTATTGACCAGCACGAACAGCGCCAGGATCGCCACCGCCACGGAGCCGCCCCGGCCGCCCCACAGCAGCGTCACCACCGCGGCGAAGAACAGCGGGATATAGGTCAGCGCAAACACCACGCCAGTGGGCAGCTGGCCCAGGCTCTTGTTGTCGAAGATAAATAAGGTGGTCAGCACCAGCGCGGCAAACGCGCCCAGGCCGAACAGGAAATCGCCGCCGCTCATGCCACCCGAGCGCATGGCGCGAAAGCGCGACCAGCCCGCCAGCACTGGCGTGACGATCAGCACGCCCACCAGGTCGGCCGCGCCCCAGATGCGCGCGGTACGCCAGAACGGCACGTCCTGCATGATTGTGAACCAGCCCGCACCCACCGCGGCGCTGGCAGCGCTGCTGACCACCCCGGCGATCAGCAAGCCGCGCACGAAGGCCAGCCCTTCCAGCGAGAAGTGCGTGCTCCTGACCACCGCCACTGCCACGGCGGCAAAGCCGATCTCGTCGAGCGAGAACAGTATCAGGCGCAACGTGTCGCGCGCCTCCACCCAGCCCAGCAGCATCTGCGCGGCGAAGAACGCCAGCCCGACCGGCAGCCAGCGCGGCATCGGCGTCAGCATGAACGCGGCCACGGTCACGCCGGCCGGCAGCCAGATATAGCCGGTGGCGGAGAACGGGCCGTTGAGCTTGTGCGAGATGTAGCCGGAGCAGAAGTACAGTGCCGCCCACAGGAACAGGATGACGGCTCGGTTGGTTGGTTTCACTTAGGCTTTCCTTGGCTGATGCCCGGGCACGGGGCCGGCGCGCGGCGGCCAGCCGTTATCTGAACGCGCCAGGCGGGCACGCGGCTGACGCAATGGCGCGGCCGGGCAGGGGCATCATAAGCCCGCACAGGGATTTCTAGCATGGCGCCATGTAATAAAATCGTCACAATTAACGGTGTTAGCGGATGTCAGGCCACGAGCCCGGCCAGGGCTCGCCCCGGCGCATGCCGGCAAGGCAAGGCCGCAATATAAACGAGGAGAAAAGACCTGATGGCGAAGTACACATTAAATAATCGATTCCTGTCCGGCTTGCCGGCGCTGCTGACCTGCGCCGCCCTGCCGCTGGCACTGGGCGCGGCCCCTGCCGCTGCCGCCTGGCCGGAAAAGCCGATCCGCCTGGTGGTGGGCTTCCCGCCGGGTGGCCCGGTCGACACCCACGCCCGCCTCCTCGCCGAAAAGCTGCAGCCTATCCTGGGCCAGTCGGTGGTGCTGGACTACAAGGCCGGCGCGGCCGGCAATATCGGCTCGGACGCTGTGGCCAAGGCCGCGCCGGACGGCTACACGCTGTTGCTGGCCAACACCGGCCAGATGGCCATCAATGGCTCGCTCTATCCCAAGCTGCCATACGCGATGCCGCGGGATTTTGCACCCGTGGCCCGCACCGCGCTGATTCCGCTGGTGATGGTGGTCAATAACAATGTGCCGGCCCGCAACCTCAAGGAATTCATCGGCTATGCGCGCGCCAATCCCGGCAAGCTGAATTTTGCCTCGGGCGGCAACGGCGGCATCTCCCACCTGATGCCTGAGATGTTCAAGCAGGCCAGCGGCACCTTTATCGTCCACATTCCCTACAAGGGCAGCGCCCCGGCGCTGACCGACGTGATGGGCGGCCAGGCGCAGATGATGGCAGACTCGATCCCGCTGTTCACCCAGTACATCAAGGCCGGCAAGGTGCGCGCGCTGGCGGTGACGTCCAAGCATCGCTCGCCCGCGTTGCCTGACGTGCCGACCATGGAAGAGGCCGGGCTGAAGAACTTCGAAGTGGTTGGCTTCTACGGCATGCTGGCGCCCGCTGGCACCCCCAAGGAAGTGGTGGCCAAGCTGTCTGGCGCGCTGCAGACCGTGCTGGGCGAAGCCGATACCCGCGCCAAGCTGGAGCAGCAGGGCGCGGAGGCGGCCTGGCAGGGCCCGGAGGCCTTCGGCCAGACCATTGCCGCCGAGCAGAAGCGCTGGGGACAGGTGATCAAGGCCTCGGGCGCGAAGATCGACTAAGCCGTCCAGGCCGGGGCGGGCTGCCTTTCGTGGCTTACCACTGCGCCAGCGCGGCGCCCAGCTTGCCGGCCGGGCGCTCCCAGCGCATTGGCGCACCTTGCACCGTGGCGGGCGGCCTGATCCGGCGTGCCGGGCCCCATGCGGTTTCCTCGACGACGACTGCCAGGTCAGCGGCCGTTTCGGGGGCCAGCATTGGTGCTTCGCCTTGCGCGCCCGCGCCCGCCACCAAAAGATGCGCCGTGCGCGCCAGCGACGCCCGCACCTCGCAGCCAGCGCCGGTCGCCAGGCGCTGCACCAGCCCGCGGATGGCCGCCGTGGCCATCAGGTAGCCAGTGGCGTGGTCGATGGCCTGCACGGGCAGCGGCTTGGGACGGTCCAGGCCTGCGGCGCGCATGCCCGCATCGGCAATGCCGGTGCTCATCTGAACCAGGCTGTCGAAGCCGCGCCGGCCGCTCCACGGCCCACTCCACCCATACGCATCGAGCGACACATCCACCAGCGCGGGATTGATCTCGCGGCGGCGCCTTGCGTCCAGCCCAAGCCGCGCCAGGGCTTCGGGACGGTAGCCGTGCACCATCACGTCGGCCTGGCTCAGCAATCGTTCCAGCACCTGCCGGTCCGCCGTGCTTTGCAGGTCGAGCCGTGCGCAGCGCTTGCCGGGCACCACTTCGGGCACGGTGCCGGGCTCTTCCCAGCCGGGCGGGTCGATACGGAGCACGTCGGCGCCGAACCCGGCCAGGAAGCGGGTGGCCACCGGGCCGGCCAGGATCCGGGTCAGGTCCAGCACGCGGATGCTGCGCAAGGGGCGATCCGGGGCGATGGCCCAGGCTGGCCGTGGCCCTGTGGCGGTCGTCGTCCAGTGCATCAGCGGCTCGCGGCTGACGGCGAGGCCCTGCGGGTGGGCGGCCCATTCGGCCACGGTGCGCATGGCCGCCGAGCAGCCGCCGCGCTCGACGATGGCCGCTTCCAGCGCGCTGGCCTCCCACCCGGACACGGCCTGGGCAACGGCGGCCTTGTCCGCCCGCGCCGCCACGCCAAGCACGGCGAGGGCGGCATCGCGATGATGCGGGGCGTTGGTATGGAGCCGGACCCAGCCGTCCTTGGCCCGGTAGTCGCCTGCTACCGGATCCCATTGCGGCGGCAATTCCCAGCCCTGCGGTCGCAGCGAAGTGCCGAACCATAGCGAAGCGAGACGTTGGTCTGCCTCGACATGCGGCGCATGCCCGCAGGCCCGGTGGATCAACTCGGCAACGGCCAGGCCGGCTGCGCCGACGGCGGCGGCGGCCAGGTCGGTGACGGGCAAGACCGAGGGCAAGTGACCTGAGCCGGTCATGGCAATGTGCTCCAGCCACGCGGCATCACCGTGCACGCTGCGCCAGATTTCGCCAAGGAAGGTGGTCGCGGCTCCTGTCGGGCTCCTGGCTGAAGGCGTTGATTCTCCGGGGGCTGGCATGGCGTGCTCTCCGTTGTGGGTTGGGCAAGACTGAGTGCCTTGCAGCATAGGCTGCTTGTTTTAATAGTCAATATTGATTAACTTAATCAACTCATTGCCGATTTCCTCGCCCTCGCCCATGCCCCGTTACCTGACTTCCGCCGAAGCCGCCGCCCAGCTTGGCGTCTCCCGCCAGACGCTCTATGCCTATGTCAGCCGTGGCCTGCTGCACGCGCACGATGGCGAAACCCACCGCGAAAGCCGCTATCTCGCGGACGACGTTGCGCGCCTGGCCGGCCAGCGCACGCGCGGCCGCAAGCCTCGCGAGGTGGCCAAGGCCACGCTGAGCTGGGGTTTGCCGGTGCTGGAATCGGGGATCACGTTGATCGAGGACGGGCGGCTTTACTACCGGGGCATGGATGCCGTGGCGCTGGCTGCGGCGGACACGGTCGAAGCGGTGGCCGCATTGCTGTGGCAGTGCCCGCCGGACGCGGCGTTTGGTGCTGCACCGCCTGCGCCGGCGCGCCTCACGGCGATGCAGGCGGCCTTCGCCGGGCGCCGCAGCGAGCAGGCGCTGCTGCCGCTGTTTACCATTGCCAGCGATGACGACCCCACGGCGCAGTGGCAAAAATCACCGGAACGCCTTGCCGAGGGCTGCGGCGTTCTGGTGCGCCTGCTGGCCGCCTGCCTGTTGGGCACGGCACCCGCCAGTGCTCCGGTCCATCAACAATGCGCCAGCGCCTGGCAGGTGGACGCAGAAGGCGCGGACCTGATCCGCATGGCGCTGGTGCTTTGCGCAGACCACGAACTGAACGCGTCGAGCTTCACTGCCCGCTGCGTGGCGTCCACCGGCGCCAGCCTGCGCGCATCGGTGGTCGCCGGCCTGGCCGCGCTGACCGGTGGGCTGCATGGCGGGGCCACCGCCCGCGTGGAGGCTCTCTGGGACGAACTGGGCGAGGCCCCGCCCGCATCGAAGCTGCGCGAGCGGCTGGCCCGCGGCGAGAACCTGCCGGGGTTTGGCCATCATCTCTACCCCGCCGGCGACATTCGCGCCATCGGCCTGCTGGCGCGGATACTCCCGCATCACCCGCAATGGCAGGCGTTCATCGACGACGCCTTCGCGCTGGTGGGGCAGCGGCCATCGATCGATTTTGCGCTGGTGGCGCTGCGCCGCCATCTGCGGCTGCCACCCGGCGCGGCCTTCGGCATGTTCGCGCTTGGCCGCTCCATCGGCTGGATCGCGCACGGCCTGGAGCAGCGCGCCGATGCCGAGCTGATCCGCCCGCGCGCGGCGTACATCGGCCCGCGCCCGGCGTAGCCTGGTTGACATCCTCCCCTCCCTCGGCCTGCGGCCGCCGCCTTTCGGCGGAAAGGGATGGGATTCCTACGGCGCTACGCAGATGTTTTGCGTAGCCGCTTCGGTGGGTTCCTGCTTCATAGAGCGGCCTGACTGCGCCGGCTCTCCACAGGCTGCAACGCGGTGTCCCCGCGCCAAAACGGTAATCGCGCCGACCAGGTCGGCATGCTCCTCGAACCCGCACGCCACACAGGCGAACCGAGCTTGTGTCTGCCGGCTCTCGGTAGACACATGACTGCAACGCGGACAAGTCTGGCTGGTGTGCTGCGGCGACACCGCAATAAGCCAGCCGCCATTCCACGCCAGCTTGTACTCGAGCTGGCGACGGAACTCGAACCAGCCTTGGTCGA
>NZ_JBIUHC010000212.1:0-14717 GCF_044627735.1 Cupriavidus sp. CuC1
GCTTCAGCAAATCCGCGTGTAGACAGAAACTGGAACCCGGGAATCACGACAAGTGCCTGTCGCAAAAGGGGAAACTCGCCCAGGCGGCTGGTGAACTTCGGGCTAAGCCAGCCCGGCAGCCGCGCCGGCGGCAGGAAAGGCGAGGCGAAATCCGCCGTCGGCGTGATCGGGATCAGCCCGGTGCCGATCGCCTTCACGCCGAGATGCTCGGCGGCCGACAAGCCGACAAAGGCCGCCAGGCCGGAAACGATGATGGCATCGCAGCCTTCGCCCGCCGCCACGATCTCCCGCAGCCATGCCTCGGCATTGGCATTGGCAATGCGCGCCAGCGCGCTCGCCGTGCTGGTGAAGCGGCGGTCCCGCGCCACCACGCCGGAGATCGCAAGCTCCGCCTGCAACGCGCCCTTGATGTCTCCCGCCAGCGCGGTCGCCGGAACGCCAAGGGCATTGGCCGTGCCAAGCGTTGCGCCATCGGCAAGTAGCCGGGCCTGGTGGCCGGCATCCATCAACGCGCGGCACAGTGCGGCCAGCGGACGGGCGTCTCCCTCCGTGCCATAGGTTGCGACGATGAATTTCATGGTGTCTTGCGGCTCCTTGGACGTGGCGCCCGCGGCCGGGCGCTGCCCTCCACGAACAGCGTCACCACCGCTGCGAACTCCTCGCGCAACGTCAGCCCCGGCAAGGTCAGCCAGCGCATCAGCGCACCGAGATAGAGGTGATGGAACAGCGACGCCAGATGCGCCGCGTCGAAATCGTGCCGCAGTTCGCCCGAGCGCTGGCCCTGGCCGATCAGCAGCCCGAACACATCGGTCATGTCGCTGGCCCCTCCGGGCTCTACGGGCTCTATGGCCTCTTGCGCGGGCGGCGCGGCTTCAAGGCTCAGGAAACGAAAGCGAAGGTAAGGCAGAAGGTAAGCGCGATGCCCCTCGCACCAGGCGGCTGACGCATCGAGCAGCAGCGCCAGGGCCGACCGGAAGCTGGCCTGCCGTTCGACCTCAGGCTGCAGATGCGCCAGATCGGCCGCCAATTGCATATGGATCCAGTGCGCCAGCACGGATTCCTTGGTCGGGAAATGGTTGTAGAGCGTTCCCTTGGCAACGTCGGCCTCGGCCGCGATCTGCTCCATCGTCACGGCGTCGAAGCCCTGCGCTTCGAACAGGCCCATGGCAGTCTGGGCAAGGAGATCCAGCGTTTGCGCGCGCTTTCGGGCACGGCGGCCCGGCATGTCGTGGGCGACCATCTCATCCATATAAATGAACGACGAACATTATTGAACGTCGTTCAAGTATCGTAGCGCGACCCTGGCGGTAAATCAATCCGGCCGGGAGCCGTGCAGGATCGTGCTGCGTGCTGCGTGCTGCGTGCTGCGTGCTGCGTGCTGCGTGCTGCGTGCTGCGCGTCGCGCAGCCACCACATACCCTCCTTCAGGGCGATAACAGATTGCCGGGCCGGTGCTAACGTCTGGCGCACGCTGCAATTCCCACGGACGATCTGGCACGCAACGCGAATCGCACCGACTTCCAATACTGCGTGAGAGAGACAAGGATCCCGCCCATGCTGAGTGATTTCGATGACCTCGTAGCAGCGTCGATGAAGGAATGGAAGGTACCGGGCCTTGCGCTAGCCGTGATCCGGGATGGCGAAACGGTGCTGCTCAAAGGCTATGGCGTGCGCGACGCCGAAGCGCCGGCGCCCGTGACGGAGGACACCCAGTTCCTGCTGTGCTCGCTCACCAAGTCTTTCACCGCAGCCGGCCTTGGCCTTCTGGTGGACGAGCGCAAGCTCGACTGGAAGCGGCCCGTGCGTGACTACATTCCGGAGTTCCGCCTACACGATGCGGTTGCGACCGAGCGCGTGACCGTGCGGGATCTGCTTTGCCATCACAGCGGCGTCCCGCGCCACGACTGGATTCACTCGCCCGGCGACCTGTCGGTCGCGCAGATCCTGGCGGCCTTGCGCCATCTGGAGCCGAGCCGGGACGTACGCGAAGCCTACCAGTACCAGAACCTGGGGTATCTCGTGGCCGGGCATATCGCGGAGCGCGTCAGCGGGCAGCGCTGGGAAGATTTCACTACCGAGCGCCTGCTCCGGCCGCTGGGCTTCGCGAACTTCGGGCTCTCCATCGACGCGCTCGCCGCCGCGCCGGACCATGCGCATCCGCACATCATGCAAGGCGACGAAAGCCAGCGCGCGATGTTGACGCCTATCCGTGCGCTGCCCGCCGGCGGGCTCAATGCCTCCGTTTCGGACCTGGCGAAATGGATGCACTTCCTGATCGACGAAGGATGCGCGAACGGCAAGCCTCTGCTGTCGGCGGAAATCGTCCGGCAAATGATGACCCCGCGCGTGCACGTGGGCCGCTCCGTATTCAAAGAGGTGGGTGAGTACCACTATGGACTCGGCCTGTCGCTGGAACACTATCGCGGCGAACGGAAAGTATCCCATTCAGGCAGCTGGGTCGGCTGGGGCACCTTGATGACAATGCTGCCGGAGCGCAGGATCGGCGTGGCTGTACTCACCAATCGCGCGCCAAGTTCGGTCACAGAACTCCTGACCTACGCCACGCTCGACCAGCTCTGCGGCCACAAGCCGATCGACTGGTTCGAGCGGTATCACGCCATGCGCCACCAAGGGCTTGCGCAACAGAAGCTCGACAAGCAGGCGCGCAGCGAATTGCGCCGGACCGGCACCACGCCAAGCCATCCGCTTGACGACTACGTGGGCGAGTACGAACACCCGGCCTACGGGCGGATCGTCATCGCTAAAGAGAACAATGCACTGGCATGGCGCTGGCGCGGCATGTCGGGCCCGCTCGAACACCGCCACTACGATGTATTCACCACCCCCGACAAGCCGGCCGAGATCAATCCCGACAACCTGGCACTGAGCTTCGGCTATGACCGGGAAGGCAACATCGACCGGATCTCCGCACCATTGGAGCCCATGGTGGCGGACATCGTCTTTCGCCGCGCGGCCGGCGGCGACGTGCTCGACCCTGCGTTCCGCGCCCTCTGCGCCGGCAGCTTCGTGCACGGCGCGCAGGAGATCGCCGTCACGCTCGACGCGGCGGGCCAGCTATCGCTGCGCATCGCCGGGCAGCAAAGTTGGCCGCTGCAGCCGTTTGACGGGCGGACCTTTGACCTGGAAGGACTCCATGGGCATCGGGTCGAGTTTCGTCGTCCCGCGCCAGACATCGTGGACGCGGTCATCTTTTACCAGCCGGATGGCACCTTCCTGGCACTGCGGCAGGCTGTGCCAGCGTAAATCGCCTCACGGCCGCAAGCCGGCGCCCTTGTCCATGGCAGCCCGCACCGCATGGCAATGCCGGACCAGATTGGCCTTCGACAAGACGAACTGCTTGAGCGGCGTGTCGATCTCATAGAAATAGATATTCGCCACAAACCCATACACGGCAGCATCGATGCTGGTCGGCGCAGCGCCAAACAGAAAATCCTGGTCGCCGATCAGGTTGGCCACCACGGCCAGATCGGCAATGCCCCGGGGATAGACCTCGCCCGGTTCGAAGCGGCCGATGCCCTGATAGCGGTATCGCTCGAAGTTGTATTGCCTTGCCGCCTCCAGGTCATCCGCCGCAAGGTCCGGATGGGTCTTCAGCAGCGCGTCCCGGAACAGCGGCCAGAAGCGCGGATCGCGCCAGCGCGAGTACGACATGACCCAGTAGAGGTCATCCAGCGCGCGGCGCACCAGCAGATCCAGGTCCTGCTGTGCGCTGGTCAGGGCGCTATCGATGGCCAGCCTGTACTTGTTTTTCAGGTAGGACACGATGGCATCGCTGTCGCCGACGGTCTGCTCATCGTCGACGACATACGGGAGCTGCCCTCGCGGCGCTGCTTTTGTGTCGAGGATATGCCGGTGCGTAAAACGCAGGCCGCACAGCTGAAGGAAGGCGAACACCTTCAGGCCATACGGATTATTGTCTTCAAGGCCGAACAGCTCCGGATAGGAATACAGTGTGATCATTCAAACACTCCCTCAAGGGCGGCCCGGCATTTGAGGATCGCGGCGCGGCTCCGGTAAGTCTAGGCGATAACGCTGGCCTGGCCTGATGGCGACGTCCCCGCTACCTGTTACCTGCTATCCGCCAGCGCCGTCTTGGCAAAATCGATAAAGACGCGCAGCTTCTTCGGCATCCCCGTGCGGTTGTAGTAATAGAGGTAGAGCCCCGTGCGTGGTATCCACGCGTCCAGCACATTCACCAGCGCGCCGGCCCGCAAATGCGGCTCGGCGTTGCGGTATGGCAGGTAGGCAAAGCCGAACCCGTCCAGGGCGGACTGCAGCAGCAAGCCGTTGTCATTGGTCGCGATGCGCCCGGCCACAGCGATCTGCATGGTTTCACCGGCTTTCTCGAACTCCCAGCGATACAGCGCGCCGGTATCGGCGCTCCTATAGTTCACGCATTGATGCTCGAGCAGATCTCGCGGGTGCCGTGGCTTTGCCTTGTCTTTCAGGTACGCCGGAGACGCAACCACGCAAAAGCGCATCTGCGTGACGAGCGGCACGATCACCATGTCTTCGTCCAGCACATTGTCGTAGCGTATGCCGGCATCGAAACCCTTGCCGACGATGTCCACCAGGCTGTTATCGGCGATGACCTCGACATTGATGTCGGGGTAGGCCGTCAGGAACGCTTTCAGGACGGGCTGGATCACCAGCGGGATGGCGGTCGGGGGCACGTTCAGGCGCAGCGTGCCCATTGACTCGCTGGAGGATTTGGAAACATCGCGCATGGCGAGCTCGAGTTCCTGCAGGAGCGGCGAGATCCTCGTCAGGAACCGCGCTCCGGCCTCCGTCAAGCTGACGCTGCGCGTCGTCCGGTTAAGCAGGCGGGCTCCCAGGCGCTCTTCGATGCGCCTGACCGTATAGCTGACGGACGTCACCGGGATCCCCAGCGCGCGCGGCGGCGCTGAAGCTTTGCTCCTGCGCTACGCGGGCAAAGACGGAAAAGGCCTGGAATTCGGTTGGGTTCATTATGCAAATTTATTGCAAAGTCCTTGCGGATTGTCTTCCTTCTTCACAGGGTCGGCAACCTCCATACTCCGTTGTACCGAGCCGCCGAGGACGGCAGCTCCCCTGACAATTCTCCTGGAGAGATGATGAAAACCTGGTTCATTACGGGCGTAAGCACTGGTTTTGGGCGCGCGCTGGCCGAGGCCGCGATCGCGCAGGGCGACAAGGTCGCGGGCACGCTGCGCCAGGAAGCGCAGCGCGCGGCGTTCTCCGCGATGTCCCCGGGACAGTCTTTCGGCTACGTGCTCGACGTGCGGTCCGACGTGGACATCCCGCGCGTGGTCGCCCAGATCGAGCGCGAGGTTGGCCCGATCGACGTGCTGGTCAACAACGCGGGGTACGGCTACGAGGGCAGCATCGAAGAAGCCACGGCCGCGGACATCCGTGCGCAGTTCGACGTCAATGTGTTCGGCGCGATCGGCGTGATCCAGGCCGTCCTGCCCTTCATGCGCGAACGGCGCAGCGGCCACATCCTGAACGTCACGTCGATGGGCGGCCTCACGACGTTTCCCGGCGTGGGCATCTACAACGCGAGCAAGTTCGCGCTGGAAGGCATCAACGAGGCGCTCTCCAAGGAAGTGCGCCCCTTCGGCATCAAGGTAACCGCGATCGAGCCAGGCGCCTTCCGCACGGACTGGGCAGGCCGCTCCCTGCAACGCACGGTGCGCACGATCGAGGACTACGCGGCAACGCTGGAACCGCTGAGCGCCGTGCGTGCGGCAAGATCCGGCAAGCAGCCGGGAGATCCCCGCAAGGCCGCGCAGGCGATCCTCAAGGTGGTGGCGTCGGACCAGCCGCCGGTGCATCTGCTGCTGGGCACCGATGCGCTCGGCTTCGTTCGCGAGAAGCTCAAGACATTGCAGGAGGAAATCAACCAGTGGGAAGCGCTGACCGTCAGTACTGACCTTACCGATTGAATTCGCTGCCAGCGGAACGGATTGCCGCGCTCGCCGCCCGCTGCGGCGAGCGCATATGGATTGCACCAAAGCTTCGTTGCGCGGCCCGCGCCAGTTGGCTACTGTCATTCGATCATTCGGCGGCCCCGCCGGCACCTGGGCAGCCGGAAGCGATGAAGCGCGAGATCTACAGGAACTATCCCATCGGCTCCAAGGTGCAGCTTGTCGAACGGCTGCTGGATCGTGGCCTGGCGAACGATCGCGACCGCGCGATCGCGCGCAATACGCAACCCGGGAGGTGCTGCTCGCAAGACTGCACGGTGCCCGGCTCGCCGGTCATGGTCGACCTGCCTGAAATCCCGTCAAAGCGGGACAATGCGGGTTGAGACTGCAGCCCCTCCCACCGGGAAACGAACGATATGCCAACTCACCAAGGAAAATGAACATGCTGCACAACGCCGCTGAGTCCGTTCTAGTACTGGTGGATTTCCAGGCCCGCCTGATGCCGGCGATACACGAAGGCGATCGCGTCGTAGCCGAGGCCGTGCGCCTTGCCAACATCGCCCGCGTACTGGGCGTGCCCGTGATCGGCACCGAGCAAAGCCCCGGCAGCCTGGGCGGGAATATCGATGAAATCAAGCGCCTGTGCGATCAAACCCTGGCCAAGGACCACTTTGACGGCTGCCGGGACGGCTTGCTCGACATGCTTCCTGCAGGCCGGAAAAACGTGGTGGTGGCCGGCTGCGAAGCCCACGTCTGCGTGCTGCAGACCGTCGCCGGGCTGCAGGAGCACGGCTTGGAAGTGACTGTGGTGCTGGATGCCATCGGCTCACGCAAGGCCTCCAGCCGGGAAGCGGCCATCGACAGGATGCGCGGCGGCGGGGCAACCGCGGCCACCGTCGAGATGCTTGCCTTCGAGTGGATGCGTACGAGCCGGCATGAGAGGTTCCGCGAGGTGCTGGGTTTTGTGAAGTAGCGGTTCGCGGGCCGCCGTGCCACCCGCCGGTATATTCAAAAAATCTGAATAACCTATCCTGATATGACTGGTCTAACGCACCGATGACTCTCCTATAGTTCGTTACATGGACGGCGCGCACAAACAAAGCAACGTTCTGGCAGTCGCAGCGAACAATCAATGAAATTCAACGAATTTTAAGATACTGGAGAACATCATGACCAAGACCTTCGCCCTCAAGCTCGCTTCCACCCTCGTGCTGTCGCTCGCCGCCATCGGCGCCGCCCAGGCCGCTTCCGCCAAGGACACCCACGCCGGTGACAAGTACGGTTATGAGTTCCGCACCTCGGTGCCCGCCGACAAGTACGGCTACGACTTCCGCGCAACCGATGCCTTCACCGACGGCGCCCGCAGCGGCAAGCTGGATACCTTCACGGAAGGCGCCCGCATCGCCGGCCTGGACCGCACGGGTGTCTCGGCTTCGCCGGCACGCCGCTTCGATACCTACACCGATGGCGCGCGCAGCGGCAAGGTCGACGTCTTCACCGAAGGCGCCAACGCCTGATGCATCCGACAGTGCGAGGTTTCACCGCGCGCGGTGCCGGCTGATAGCCGCGCCGCGCGCTTTGCGTTGAAGCGAGAAGGCGCAGGTGACCTAACGGCTAACGGCTAGATGGCGTTGCGCCATCCACCCGTACCGCAAGGCCCAGCGCATTGCCGGCGCGCAGCGCTTGCGGCAGCAAAGCCGCGGGCATGTCCTGGTAGCAGACCGGGCGCAGGAAGCGCGCGATGGCCAGGCTCCCGACCGAAGTCGAGCGCCCGTCCGACGTGGACGGATACGGGCCGCCGTGCACCATGGCGTGGCTGACCTCCACGCCCGTACCGAAACCGTTCACCAGGATCCGGCCCACGCGGCGCTCCAGCGCCGGCAGGAAGGTGCGTGCGGCGTCATAGTCGGCTTCATCGATGTGGATGGCCGCGGTCAATTGCCCTTCGAGGGCTTCCACTACGCGCTGCATGCTGGCAAGGTCGGGGCAACGCACCACCAGCGACGCCGCGCCGAAGATTTCCGCGCGCAGTGCCTCGTGGTCAAGGAACGCTTGCGCGGTGGTCGAGAACAGCGCAGCCTGCCCCTGGTATTGCGCGCCGGCCTGGCCACGTGCAACCGTGCTCACCTGCGGATGGCAGCCGATGGTTTCAACACCGGCGCCATAGGCGCGGTGGATGCCGGGCGTCAGCATGGTTGAAGCCGGGATCTGCGCGATCGCCGCTTCGGCCGCTGCCAGGAAGCGGTCGAGATCCGGGCCATCCACGGCAAGGATCAAGCCGGGATTCGTGCAGAACTGGCCCGCGCCCAGCGTCAGCGATGCGGCGAATGCCTTGCCGATTCCCTCCGCGCGGTTGCCCAGCGCGTGCGGGAACAGCAGGACCGGGTTGATGCTGCTCATTTCCGCGTAGACCGGAATCGGCTGGCTGCGGGCGGCGGCAAGTTTCATCAGCGCCGTGCCGCCGGCGCGCGAGCCGGTGAAGCCGACCGCCTTGATGCGGTGATCGCTGACCAGCCCCTGCGCGATCTCCAGGCCGGAATCGAACAGCAGCGAGAACGTGCCCTCGGGCAAACCCAGTTCTTCCACGGCCTTCTGGATCGCACGGCCGACCAGCGCCGAGGTGCCGGGATGCGCCGGATGCGCCTTGACGACAACCGGGCAGCCGGCGGCGAGCGCCGACGCCGTGTCGCCACCCGCCACCGAGAACGCCAGCGGGAAATTGCTCGCCCCGAAGACGGCCACCGGCCCCAGCGCGATGTTGCGCAGGCGCAGGTCCACGCGCGGCAGCGGCTTGCGTTCCGGCTGCGCGGGATCGATGCGCAGGTCGAGGAAATCGCCCTGCCGCACCACGGCGGCAAACAGCCGGAGCTGGCCCACGGTACGCCCGCGCTCGCCCTCGATGCGGGCGCGCGGCAGGCCGCTCTCGCTGACGCAGCGCTCGATCAGCGCGTCGCCAAGCTCCAGGATATTGGTGGCGATCTTCTCGAGGAAGGCAGCGCGTTGTTCGAGCGACGTTTCGCGATACACATCGAATGCCTGCGCGGACAGTGCGCAAGCCTGGTCAAGTTGCGCCAGCGTGGCGCCGCCAAAAGCCGGCTCCAGCGTTTCGCCGGATGCGGGATCGACGGCCCGGATCTCGCCATGGGTGCCGCGCACGGACTGGCGGCCAATAAGCAGTTCGCCTGAGAGTTTCATCTTGGGTCCTTGAAATGAAAAGGCGGCGCGTCAGCGGCGCCGCCAGTCGTTCGATATGGGTTAGCGGATCACGTCGGCCACTGCTCGCCTCACTTGCCCCAGCGCAACACCAGCGGATCCAGCCGGCGCGCGATCTGCAGCAAGCCGGCACGCGTGGCCGGGTGCATGGGCTGCAAGGGATGGCGCAGCGCATCGGAGGCAATCACGCCGCCCTCCTTCATCAGCGCCTTGGCGGTCGCCAGCCAGCCCTGCCGGTTCTCATAGTTGATCAGCGGCAGCCATTGCTGGTAGTGCTGCGCGGCAAGCTCGGTGTCGCCAGCCTGGTAGGCATCCACGATCTTGCGGATGCCGTCCGGGAAGCCCGCGCCGGTCATCGCGCCGGTGGCGCCGGCGTCCAGGTCGGCCATCAGCGTGATGGCTTCTTCGCCATCCCACGGGCCTTTGATGGCGTCGCCGCCAAGCTCGATCAGCTCGCGCAGTTTCACCGCGGCTTGCGGGACTTCGATCTTGAAGTAGGAGACGTTGGCAATCTCCTTGGCCATGCGCGCCAGGAACGGCGCCGACAGCGTGGTGCCGCTCACAGGCGCATCCTGGATCATGATGGGGATGTCGATCGCCGCCGAGACGGTGGCGAAGAATTCGTAGATGGCGCGCTCGGGCACGCGGATGGTGGCGCCGTGGTACGGCGGCATCACCATCACCATGGCGGCGCCGGCGTCCTGCGCGGCTCGGCTGCGCTCGGCGCAGATGCGCGAGCTGAAATGCGTGGTGGTGACGATCACCGGCACGCGCCCAGCCACGTGCTCCAACACCGTGGTCATCAGCAGGCTGCGTTCATCGTCGGTCAGGACGAACTGCTCGGAGAAATTCGCCAGGATGCAGATGCCGTTGGAGCCGGCGTCGATCATGAAATCGATGCAGCGGCGCTGGCCGTCGAGGTCGAGGCCACCTTGCTCGTCGAAAATGGTGGGCGCGACCGGGAATACGCCACGGTAGACGGGATCGATCTTGGGCATGGTCATGGGGTCTCTCTCCTTGTTATGGTTGGGCGACTTGCGGCAGGGAATCAATATACGGCGCACCACACCGCGCTGTATATTGAAACCTTTCCATCTCATGATCGCTTTTACGACTCACCCGGCGATCATCCTTGCGGAACCGAACGCACATGAAAGCCACGCTGGACGTCCTGATGTCCCGCCTGCGCATGAAGCAACTGCAATTGCTGATCGCGCTGGACGACCACAAATCGCTGCACCAGGCCGCGTCGGCCATGGCCATGACGCAGTCCGCGGCCAGCAAGGCCTTGCAGGAACTGGAAGGCATGCTGGATGCGCCGCTGTTCGAGCGCTCCAAGACCGGCATGCGGCCGAACCAGTTCGGCCATTGCGTGATCCGTTACGCGCGGCTGCTGGCCACCGATCTCACCGCCTTATGCCAGGATATGGCCGAGATCCGCTCGGGCAAGGGCGGGCACCTGGCCGTCGGCGCCATCATGGGCGCGGTGCCGGACGTGCTGGTGCCGGCGCTGGAAACCATGCAGGCGGATCAGCCCAACCTGTCCATCGAGATCGTCGAGGACACCAGCCTGCGCATGCTCACGCTGCTGGACGACGGGCGCCTGGACCTGGTCATCGGCCGCGCGCTGGTGAGCGACCAGCCCGCCAAGTATCACTACCAGGCGATCGGCGACGAGCCGATCTCGGCCGTGGTGGGTTACGGCCATGCCGCGCCGCGCGCCAGGGAGCTGACGTTCGCCGACCTGGCCGGATACCGCTGGATCGTCTATCCCGGCCAGATGCCGATGCACGAGTTGCTGCAGCGGGAGCTGGACATGGCCGGACAGGGCATGCCGCCGAACGCCATCACGACCGCCTCCACCTTTGTCACCGTCGCCATGCTGCAGCGCAGCGCAAAGCTGGTCTCCCTGCTGCCGACCAGCGTGGCGGTGCTGTTCGCCCGGCACAAGATGCTGCGTATCCTGCCTGTGCGGATGCAGTCCAGGCAGCAGACCTTTGGCTTGGTGACCCGGCGCGGCGGCACGCTGTCCGCTGCCGCCACGCAGCTGATCAGGTTGCTCCGCGCCGGGGGCGCGCAAGCCTGAAGGCCGGGTCTGGCACAGGTGGCGCGGCACCGCCCGTCCACGGCCGCCGGGTGAACCAGCGTGCTTTGGCCTATGTATTCCTGCAGGTAATCACCCATTCAATAAACGTCATTAGTCAGATATCACTCCCATCCTTATAGTTCGCCTATCCGCGCCTCAGCGCAGGCTCATAACAAAGATGGAGACAACGATGAAACGATGGATGTCCGGCGTCCTCGCCGGCTTGATGGGAATTGCCGCCGCCATGACCACCGGGGCCTACGCACAGGACACCCGCCCGGTACGGTTGATGGTGGGTGCCGCGCCCGGCGGCGGCACCGACGTCATGGCCCGCATCGTCTCCGACAAGCTGGCGGCCATCCTCAAGCAACCGGTGGTGGTGGACAACCGGCCCGGCGCTTCCAACACCATCGCCGCCGACATTACCGCCAAGTCCCCGCCCGATGGCAACACGCTGCTGATGGGCGTGGTCACCTCGCAAGCCATCGCGCCGCACCTGCTCAAGCTGCAGTTCAATCCGCTCAAGGACCTGGTGCCGGTGGCCCTGGTGTCGTCGGTGCCCAATGTGCTGGTGGTCAACAACCAGGTGACGGCGCTCGACGTCAAGTCGCTGGTGGCGCAGATCCAGGCCAATCCGGACAAGTTCCGCTATAGCTCCTCCGGCGTCGGCAGCACCCAGCACCTGGCCGGCGCGGCGTTCGCACGCCAGATCCACGGCAAGCTGCTGCACGTGCCCTACAAGAGCAGCAGCAGCGCGCTGGTGGACCTGATGGGCGGACAGGTCGACATGAGCTTCGAGACCATGCCGTCCGTCATCAACCATATCAAGGCGGGCAAGCTGCGCGCGCTCGCGGTCACCGCCGAGCAGCGCTCGGCGCTGCTGCCCAATGTGCCCACGCTGGCCGAAGCCGGCGTGCCGGGCATCCAGATGAATGCCTGGTACGGTGTCTATGCCCCGGCAGGCACCCCGCCGGCCGTGCTGCAGAAGCTGGGCGCGGCGCTGGCCACCATACTCAAGGACCCCGACACCGTGCGCCGTCTCAATGACGTGGGCGCGCTGCCGGGCACCCTGAACACCGCCCAGTTCGATGCCTTCTCGCACGCCGAATACGCGCGCTACGGCAAGCTGATCGCCGAACTCGGCGTCAAGCTGGACTGAACCCCTTTCCCCCAAGACTCCCATGACCCAACGACCCCGAATCGCCATGGTGCTCGGCGACCCCGCCGGCATCGGCCCCGAGCTGATCGCCAAGCTGCTGGCCGACCCGGCCACCGCGGCGCAGGCCGACATCCTGCTGATCGCCGACCGCGACGAATGGCGTCACGGCATGCAGGTGGCCGGCGTCGACATCGCGTTGCGCGAAACCGATACGCTTGCGTTCGCAGGCGATGACAGTGGCCCGCGCCTGTACCACTGGCAGCTCGACGACAAACCGGCCTACCAACGCGGCGTGGCCACCGCGCAAGGTGGCCGCTACAGCCTCGGCACGCTCGCACTGGCGCTGGAACTGGCCGATGCGGGCAAGGCCGACGCCATCGTGTTCGGCCCGCTCAACAAGAGCTCGCTGCATGCCGCCGGCATGGGGCACAACGATGAGCTGCACTGGTTCGCCGAGAAGCTCGGCTACCCCGGCGCCTTCTGCGAGTTCAATGTGCTCGACGGCCTGTGGACCTCCCGCGTGACGTCGCACGTGGCACTCAAGGATGTGCCCGCCATGATCAACCGCGCCAGCGTGGGCGACGCCATCGACCTGATCGACCAGGCCCTGCGCGGCGCCGGCATGGCCCGCCCGCGCATTGCCGTGTGCGGCCTGAACCCGCATAACGGCGACAACGGCGCCTTCGGCCGCGAGGAGATCGACATCATCGCGCCGGCGGTGGCCGATGCGCGGGAACGCGGCGTGGCCGCCGATGGCCCCTTCCCCGCCGACACCATCTTCCTCAAGGTGCAGGGCGGCCCGGCGCAGCGGCAGTTCGACGCCATCGTCACGATGTATCACGACCAGGGCCAGATCGGCATCAAGCTGATGGGCTTCTCGCGCGGGGTCACCGTGCAGGGCGGCCTGCCGGTGCCGATCACCACGCCGGCCCACGGCACCGCCTTCGATATCACGCAGCAGGGCCGCGCCGACCTCGGTGCCACGCTGCAAGCTTTCCACATTGCCTGCCAGATGGGCAGCAACCGCGCCGCCCGCTAAGCCGCCGCCCGTTCGCCACCGGCAATCAAACCCACGGAGACTATCTTGAAAATCACCAACATCCGCACGCGCGTCTTTGAATGGAAGGGCAAGACCGTGCCCCCGCAGGCGCACTTCTGCACCAACGCCACCGACATCCTGTTCGAGCGCGGCGACGCCATGGGCTCCTTCCGCTTCCACGGCTGGCTGGTGGTGGAAGTCGAGACCGACACGGGCCTCGTCGGCATCGGCAACTGCGCGCTGGCGCCGCGCGTGGCCAAGGAAATCATCGACCAGTACCTGGCCCCCATCGTGATCGGCCAGGACCCGTTCGACAACGAATACCTGTGGCAAAAGATGTACCGCCGCACCCATGCATGGGGCCGCAAGGGAATCGGCATGGCAGCGATCTCCGCGGTGGACATCGCGTTGTGGGACCTGATGGGCAAGGCCGTGGGCAAGCCGGTGTTCAAGCTGCTGGGCGGGCGCACCAAGGAAAAGATCTGGTGCTACGCCTCCAAGCTCTACAACAACGACGACCGCGACGCCTTCCTGGCCGAAGCCCAGAGCTATCTCGACCAAGGCTTCACCGCCATGAAGATGCGCTTTGGCTACGGCCCCAAGGACGGCCCCGCCGGCATGCAGAAGAACATCGAGCAAGTGCGCCTGCTGCGCGAGCTGGTGGGCGACAGCGTCGACATCATGCTGGAATGCTATATGGGCTGGACGCTGGAATACGCCCGCCGCATGCTGCCGCGCCTGGCCGAGTTCAACCCGCGCTGGCTGGAAGAGCCGGTGATTGCCGACGACATCGAAGGCTACGCCGAACTCAAGAAGATGAGCCCCTTCCCCATCTCCGGCGGCGAGCACGAGTTCACCTCCTACGGCTTCAAGGACCTGCTGGAACGCCGCGCAGTCGACGTGATCCAGTACGACACCAACCGCGTGGGTGGCATCACCGCTGCGCAGAAGATCAACGCCATGGCAGAAGCCTGGTCCGTGCCGGTCATCCCGCACGCTGGGCAGATGCACAACTACCACCTGACCATGGCCTCCACCGCGTCGCCGATGTCAGAGTTCTTCCCGGTGCATGACGTGGAGGTGGGGAATGAGCTGTTTTATTACATCTTCAAGGGGGAGCCGGCGCCGGACAAGGGCTACCTGCAGTTGGACGACAACCTGCCGGGGCTGGGGCTGACGATCAATGAAGAGTATTTGGGCGACTTCAATATTATTGACTCAACTTTAGACATTCAGGCCCGCTCAACGAGCGGGTTGGAAACGGATTCAAGAAATCGAAAAATGCTTGACATG
>NZ_JBIUHC010000213.1:0-14290 GCF_044627735.1 Cupriavidus sp. CuC1
TCATTGGGCGGACCTCTGTAATGCGGTAACCAACCCGCGGATATCAGCGTGATCCACCGTCGAGACTTACTGCTACGCCGCCCTCAGGAAATTGGGGGAGAAACAACATGAAACTGTCAAACTGAACCAAACCAATCTCGATTGACAGGGGGAGTCATATCAGCTATTTAGCCCTGCAGGCCGCGCAGCAAGTCCGCCTTCAGGTCCGCCACCGATTCCAGGCCAACCGCCAGGCGGATCAGCCCTTCGCTGATGCCCGCGGCCGCCTTGGCTTCCGGGCTGACGCGTCCATGCGTGGTGGTGTACGGATGGGTCACGGTGGTGCGCGTGTCGCCCAGGTTGCCGGTGATCGAGCACACGCGGGTGTTGTCGATCACGCGCCAGGCATTGGCGCGCTGCTGCTCCGGCGTATCCCCCTTGAGTTCGAACGACACGATGGCGCCGCCGCCGCTTTGCTGGCGCTGGGCCACCTCGTACTGCGGGTGGGACTGCAGCGCCGGGTGATACACGCGGGCCACGGCCGGATGCGACTCCAGGAACTCGGCCAGTGCCAGCGCGCTCGCGCTGTGGCGCTCCATGCGGATCGCCAGCGTTTCCATGCCCTTGAGCAGCACCCAGGCGTTGAACGCGGACAACGTCGGCCCGGCCGTGCGCACGAAGGGGAAGACCTTGCCCATGATGAAATCATGCGAGCCCACCACCGCGCCGCCCAGCACGCGGCCCTGCCCGTCGATATGCTTGGTGGCCGAGTGGACCACGATGTCGGCGCCGAACTTCATCGGCTGCTGCAACGCCGGCGAACAGAAGCAGTTATCCACCACCAGCAGCGCGCCGGCGTTGTGGGCAATGTCAGCCACCGCGGCGATGTCGGCCACTTCGGTGAGCGGGTTCGAGGGCGTTTCCAGGAAGAACAGCTTGGTGTTCGGCTTGACCGCCGCGCGCCAGGCCGCCAGGTCGGTGCCATCGACAAAAGTGGTCTCCACGCCGAACTTGGCGAAGATGTTGGAGAACAGCGTCATGGTCGAGCCGAAGATGGCGCGCGAGCTGACCAGGTGGTCGCCAGCCTGCATCGACGACATCACGATCGACATGATCGCGCTCATCCCGGATGCGGTTGCCATGCACGCCTCGGCGCCTTCCAGCGCGGCCAGGCGGCTCTGGAACATCGCCACGGTGGGATTGGTGAAGCGCGAGTACGTAAAGCCCGACTCCGAATTGGCGAAGCGCTCCGCGGCCTCGGCAGCGCTGTTGAAGCAGAAGCTGGAGGTCAGGTACATCGCCTCCGAGTGCTCCATGAACTCGCTGCGCATGGTGCCGGCGCGCACGCCAAGCGTATCGATGCCGAGGGAGTCGAGGGGAAGCGGTTCGTTCATGATGGGGGAGGCGGTGGTACCCGCGCGGTTATCCGTGTAAGTGGTGGTAGCCAGGCTGCCCGCTGGCGGCAGCAACAAAAAAGCCCGTGCGATCATTGGCCGGGGGCCGAATCGACGGGCTGCTTGTGTTCGTTGGGATAGGCCCCGCGCTGCGGCGGGAATCCGGCTTGCCATCGTGCCTGTGGTGCGCACAACCGGGAAGCCGGCGTTCCGCTTTAGCTGTTTCGGGCAATTTCCCTGTGACGGGCAATTTCCTGTTCCGGGAGCAACGATCTACAAAAACGATCAACATACCGCTCCGGCAGGACCCGCGTCCGCAAGCTGACAATCAAATCGACGCCCGGCAATGTTACGGCCGGGCCTCGCTTTTCGTCAACTCCGCCGCGGTGATCGCGGCTGTTGCGGGCATGCGCCGTCTTACTCGTTACCGCCCGAACGCTGCAAGTGCAGTTGCGAGCGCTCGCCATCGCCAAGGCCACCGGTGCCATCGCGATCGGCCTGGCTGCGCGCGGTTTCCAGGCGCTCCAGGTAGGCTTCGTCGATATCGCCCGTAACGTAACGGCCATCGAAGCACGAGGCGTCGAAGTCGTTGAGTTTCGGGTTGATGTCGCGCACGGCCTGCTTCATGGCTTCGACGTCCTGGTAGACCAGCTTGTCGGCGCCGATGATGCGGGCAATTTCTTCATCCGTGCGACCGTAGGCAACCAGCTCGCTGCGGGTGGGCATATCGATGCCGTACACGTTGGGGAACTTCACCGGCGGCGCGGCCGAGGCAAAGATCACCTTGTTGGCGCCGGCTTCGCGCGCCATCTGCACGATCTCGAAGGACGTGGTGCCGCGCACGATGGAATCGTCCACGATCAGCACGTTCTTGCCCTTGAACTCCACGCCCATGGCATTGAGCTTCTGGCGCACCGACTTCTTGCGCACCGCCTGGCCGGGCATGATGAAGGTGCGGCCGATATAGCGGTTCTTGAAGAAGCCCTCGCGGTAGTTCACGCCCAGCTTGTTGGCCACCTGCATGGCGGCCGGACGGCTGGAGTCGGGGATCGGCATCACCACGTCGATGTCGCCGGCGGAGACTTCGCGGCGGATCTTCTCGGCCAGGTAATCGCCCATGCGCAGGCGCGCGTCGTACACGGGCACGCCGTCGATGCACGAATCCGGGCGGGCCAGGTAGACGTACTCGAAGATGCACGGCGTGAGCACCGGGTTATCGGCGCATTGCTGGGTGTAGAGCTTGCCGTCGAGGTCGATGAAGATGGCCTCGCCGGGCGCCACGTCGCGCTCGAGCTTGTAGCCGATGCCTTCGAGCGCCACCGACTCCGACGCCACCATCCATTCCTTGCCGGTCGGCGTTTCCACGCTGCCCAGGCACAACGGACGGATGCCGAACGGATCGCGCACGGCCAGCATGCCGTAGCCGGCGATCTGCGCGGCGATGGCGTACGAGCCACGCACGCGGCGGTGCATGCCCGCCACGGCCCTGAAGATCGTGGGCGGGTCCAGCGCCAGGCCGCTGCTGGCGCGCTGCAGCTCGTCGGCCAGCACGTTGAGCAGCACTTCGGTGTCGGAGTGCGTGTTGATGTGGCGGCGATCGCGGCTGAACAGCTCCTCGTGCAACTGCTTCCAGTTGGTCAGGTTGCCGTTGTGGGCCAGGATCACGCCGTAGGGCGCATTGACGTAGAACGGTTGGGCTTCTTCCTCGCTCGAGGCCGAACCGGCGGTGGGGTAACGCACCTGGCCGATGCCGGCGGCTCCAGGCAGGCCGCGCATATTGCGCGTGCGAAACACGTCGCGCACCAGGCCGTTGGCCTTGTGCATGTGGAAGGTGCTGCCATTTGCGGTAGCGATGCCGGCTGCATCCTGTCCGCGGTGTTGCAACAGCAGCAGGCTGTCGTAAATCAATTGGTTAACGGGCGTGGATGAAACCACACCGACGATACCGCACATGCCAAGCTCCCAGGAAAGGCGTTTGAATCAGGGGGCGGCCCCGCCCTGCAGGGAGGAGCCCGCGTACTACCGGCCAGGCGAGTCCGCCCGGCTTCATGTCATGTCATGTCTTGACGTACTTGGCGACTTCGGGAGGCAGCCAGGGCCGCAGCGACTCCATCGCCTGCATCACGTAGGGCCGGGACAGCGCATCGCGCCAGAATGCCTCCTCGGGCAGCTTGGTGAACCCGGCCAGGGTCACCACGAACATCACCACCAGCGCGCCGCGCAACAGCCCGAACACCAGCCCGAGGCCACGATCGGCAGGCTTGAGCCCGGTACTCTCCAGCAACTGGCCCAGCACCGTGCCGGCCAGTGCGGCGGCGATCACGGTGCCGATGAAGATCACCGCGAAGCCCAGTGCGCTGCGCGCCAGCTGACCACCGGGCACCGATTCGGGAATCCAGCCAGCCGCGGTGCCCGCGAAATGGTAGGCCACCAGAAACGCCACCACCCAGCCGATCAGCGAGAGCACTTCCCGCACCAGTCCGCGCAGCACGCCGATCAGGCCCGAGGCGATAAGGATGAAAACAACGCTGTAATCGAAAAAAGTCGGCTGCATGCGTAATACGGTGTCCCGGTGCGGCGGCTGGGCGGTGGGTCTGATGGGTCAACCAGCCCGCGCCGGGCTTTATTGTTCGACCACCTTGGCGGTCAGGCCCACGGCGCGCACCCGCTTCTCGGCGGCGTCAGCCGCGTCGCGATCCGAAAAAGGGCCGGCACGCAGCAGCACACGCTCGCCGTCGGCCAACACCTTCTTCTCGATATAGGCAGGCACCTTGCCTGCCTTGAGCTTGCCCAGCCAGCTCTTGGCCTTCTCCTCCGAGGAGAAAGCGCCGATCAGCACAAGGAACTTGCCGCTGCCCGGCTTGGCTGCGGCGGCGGCCGGCTTGTCGGCGATCTTCTCGGTGGGCGCAGCCGCAGCGGCTGTCGCTGCAACGGCGGCTGCGGCAGGCTTGGCCGCGGCCGAATCGGCGACCAGTTCCTCGCCGGCATCGAGCGCCTGGCTATCGAGCTTGGACTGCGGCGCGGGCGGCAACGGATCCGCCTTGCGGGCATCTGGCTTCACCTTGCCGGCAGCGCCGCCCGGGCCACCATCGATCTTGACGGAGATATTGTCGTTGACCGGCCTTGGCTGGGTCTCGAAGACGATCGGCAGCACGATAACGGCAGCCGCCATCAGCACCACGGCGCCGATCAGGCGCCGGCGCGCCCGCTGCTTTTGCGGAAACTCCGGGTCGAGCGTGTCGTCCGCGTACTCCTCGGCCAGGCGCCGCGACGAAGCGATGCCTGCACCCGGATCCGAACGCGAGCGGCGCCCGCGCTCCGGTGCCGGGGCGTTGCCCTTGCGGGAAGAAAACAGCGAAAGCAGGCCCATAGATTGGTTCGGTGCGACGGCCGCAAAACCGGCCGTTGAAATTGTCGCTCAGATTGCGCGGCGATTTGCCCCGGTGTTAGCCCCGGATAACTGCCCGGCGGCCGCGCGACTCAATTTGCCCGGGTGGCGCGATATGCCATCACGCCCGCCACGGTGTAGAACGATCCGAAGACCAGAATTCTATCATCCTCGGTCGCTCTGCCGAGGGCATCCCGGTAAGCCGCCTCCGGGCTGGCAAAGCAGGCCGCGGTAGCGTCAGGCCCGGGATGAAAACCGCCCTCTTCCAGCTTCTCCAGCAAATCCGCCGCGCTGGCCGCGCGCGGCGTCGGCAGGTCGGCCAGGCACCAGTGGTCGACCTTGTCGGCCAGATGGCGCAGCACGCCGGCGATGTCCTTATCCTCCATCGCGCCGAACACCGCGTAGGTGTAGCGGAAGAACCCCATGTTGTCGAGGTTCTGGCCAAGCGTGGCAGCCGCATGCGGGTTATGCGCCACATCCAGGATCACAGTCGGGCGTCCCGGCATGACCTGGAAGCGTCCCGGCAATTCCACGAAGGCCAGCCCGTTGCGCACTTCCTGGGCACTGACCGGCAGCCGCGGGCGCATTGCCTGCAGCGCGGCCAGCGCGGCCGAGGCGTTGAGCAACTGGTTGGCGCCGCGCAGCGCCGGGTAGCCCAGCCCGTTGAGCTTGCGCTCGCGGCTGCTCCAGTCCCACTGCTGGCGCTCCTGGCCCTTGGAAGCCTGCTGATGGAAGTCCCGGCCCACCAGCCAGAGATCTGCGCCGATGGCTTCGGCGTGATCGATCACCGACTGCGGCGGCATCGGATCCGCCACGATGGCCGGCACGCCCGGGCGGAAGATCCCCGCCTTCTCGTAGCCGATCTTCTCGCGCGTATCGCCCAGGTAACTCGTATGGTCGATGTCCACGCTGGTCACGATGGCGCAATCGGTATCGATCACGTTCACCGCATCCAGCCGGCCGCCCAGCCCCACTTCCAGGATCATGGCATCCAGCCCCGCCGCGGCGAAGGCATGGATGATGGCCAGCGTGGTGAACTCGAAATACGTCAGGCTCACCGGATCCGCGAAGCTCGTGCGCGCCCGCTCCACCGCCTCGAAATGCGGCAACAGCTGCGCGTCCGTGGCGAACTCGCCATTGATGCGCGCACGCTCGTTGAACGCCATCAGGTGCGGCGAAGTATGGCAACCCACCTTGTAGCCCGCCTCAAGCAGGATGCGCTCCAGCATGGCGCAGGTGGAACCCTTGCCGTTGGTTCCGCCAACGGTGAACACCACCGCATCGATGCGCAGCCCCAGGGCCTCCTTGACGCGAGTGATGCGCGCCAGGCCCATGTCGATGCCGACCGGATGGGCGGTTTCGAGATGGGTGAGCCATTCGGGAAGGGAGGGGAAGATAGGCATGATTGGGGGGACGGGATTGAATCGGGGGTCTGGCTTATTGGAGCCGGTTTTGAGGTAAGTGGTTCTTTCGCGGGGCGGAATTGATTGGATTGGCTTGGCTTGGCTTGGGGTGGATATTGGGGTGGGTTGGATTAAGGCAAGCGCCTTCGGTCAAGGTCAACTGCGACTGCAACTGCAAAATCAGCTTCAAATTCAACGGCTTAACGTCAAAAGCAACTGCAATTTCACCTCCCCTTCGGGGAGGCGACCTACTTTTTTGTCTTGCCAAAAAAGTAGCCAAAAGGCGCGCCGGATGGGGCGACACCCCCTTGGGATTTGACGAAAAGAGCGGCCGGGACCCAAACTCGCATCGCCTTAAGGCGAAACTCAGACATGGGTCCCTCTTTTCCGCTCTTTTCGTCAAATCCCAAGGCGCCCCATACGGCCTAGGTAAACCTTGACGGCTCGCTGCGCATCGCGCGTAGGTGTTTCCCGCCTGACTGGCGGGAAACACAGCCGAACCAGCGCGAGAGCGATGTCCTCAAATCACCATGCGGTGTAGCCGTGATTTCCGCCCCCAGGCGGCAATCACCCGCCCGCGATGCGAAGCGAGCCGTCAAGGTTTTCATCTCCCGTTATGGGGCGCCTTCTTTGCCTACTTTCTTGGCGAGACAAGAAAGTAGGTCGCCTCCCCGCAGGGGAGGTGAAACTGCCTTTGACTTTGAAGTGGCAGTTAAGCCGTTGCAGTTGCAGTTGCAGTTAAACACCCCACCCCCACCCCATAAAGCGAAAAAGCGCGAACATCCCAGTCCGCGCCTAATCACCCTCAACCAACCCAACCCTCAAGCCACAGCATCCGCCGGCTGCTTCTGCAGCAAAGCCAGCAACTGCGCCAGCTCATCCCGCAACTTGCGACGATCGACAATCATATCGATCGCGCCCTTCTGCAACAGGAACTCAGCCCGCTGGAACCCCTCAGGCAGCTTCTCGCGCACGGTCTGCTCGATCACGCGAGGACCAGCAAAGCCAATCAGCGCCTTGGGCTCGGCGATCACGACATCGCCCAGGAACGCAAAGCTGGCGGAAACCCCACCCATGGTCGGATCGGTCAACACGCTGATGAACGGCAGCTTGGCATTCGACAGCTGGTTCAGCATGGACGTGGTCTTGGCCATCTGCAGCAGCGACAGCAGGCTTTCCTGCATGCGCGCGCCGCCCGTGGCGGTAATGCAGATAAACGGCACCTTCTGCTCCAGCGCCGCCTGGGCGCCACGCACAAAGCGCTCGCCCACCACCGAGCCCATCGAGCCGCCCATGAATTCGAACTCGAAGCAGCTCACCACCACCGGAATGGTGTGGATGGCGCCGCCGATCACGACCATGGCATCGGTCTCGCCGGTGTCGTCCATGGCAGCCTTGATGCGGTCCGGGTACTTCTTGGTGTCCTTGAACTTCAGCGCGTCGACCGGCAGGATCTCCTGGCCGATCTCATAGCGGCCTTCGGCGTCCAGCAGCCCGTCGAGGCGGGCGCGGGCGCGGATGCGCATATGGTGGTCGCACTTGGGGCAGACGTGGAGGTTGGCCTCGACGTCAGTCCGGTACAACACGGACTCGCACGACGGGCACTTGACCCACAGCCCTTCCGGAATGCCCTTGCGGGTGGAGGGGTCGGTCTGTTGAATCTTGGGAGGGAGGAGTTTATCCAACCAGCTCATGAAAGGCTCCTTTCGGCACATGCGCGGAACATGTCAGGCCGCGAATTTACCATGCCTGCGGCCCGCAGTCCCCCTTCTGCCGGGGCGATGCGCATGTTGCGGCACAACGGCCGTCAAAAACAGTGTTTTTTGCTGCGCTCACCGCCCGTGCACCAACACGAGCGGCGCCGCTTCAATCACATTCAGGCGTCGAGGGCCTGGCGAATTTCCGCGATGAACGACTGCAGCGATTGTACCGCCTGGTCGCGCGGCGCATCTTCCAGCAATTGCACCAGGCGGCTGCCGATCACCACGGCATCGGCCACGCTGCCGATCGTGCGCGCGGTCTGCGCGTCGCGGATGCCAAAGCCCACGCCGACCGGCAGGTTGGCGTGGCGCTTGATCAGCGGAATGCGCGCGGCCACGCTGTCGAGGTCGATCGTGGCCGAGCCGGTCACGCCCTTGAGCGACACGTAGTACAGGTAGCCGCTAGCCAGCTTGGCCACGGCTTCGATGCGATCGTCGGTGGAGGTGGGCGCCAGCAGGAAGATCGGGTCCATCTGGTTGGCGCGCATCTGCGCGGCAAAGGACTCGCACTCCTCGGGCGGGTAGTCGACCACCAGCACGCCGTCGACACCGGCCGCGCGCGCGGCCTTGGCGAACGTTTCCTCGCCCATGCGCTCGATCGGGTTGGCGTAGCCCATCAGCACCACCGGCGTGGTGGCGTTGGTCTGGCGGAACTCGGCCACCCAGGCCAGCACTTTGGTCAGCGTCACGCCATTGGCGAGCGCGCGCTCGGAGGCGCGCTGGATCACCGGGCCATCGGCCATCGGGTCGGAGAACGGCACGCCAAGCTCGATCACGTCGGCACCACCCGCCACCAGTGCATGCATCAGCGCGACGGTCAGGCCGGGCTCGGGATCGCCGGCGGTGATGAACGGAATCAGGCCCTTCTTGTTCTGCGCGGCCAGCGCCGCGAAAGTCGATTTGATTCGGGACATGGTCATTGGGCGAGAGTAGGCAACGGCGTGGACGAGGCAGCCATCAGGGGCTCATCGTTCGCGGCTGCGATGTTCAGGGTAGCGGGCGCGGCCTGCGGCGAGTTGATGCATGCCGCGACGCGTTCGCGCGCCACGTCGACATAGTCGGGATTCATCTCGAAGCCGACGAAGCGGCGCCCGTGCAGCGCGCAGGCTACGGCTGTGGTGCCGCTGCCGGTAAAGGGATCGAGCACCAGCCCGCCGGGCGGGCAGCTGGCCAGCACCATGCGTTGCACGATATGCAGCGGCTTCTGGGTCGGGTGATTGGCACGCTCCGGATCCTGCCGGTGGATGCGCGGCACGCTCCACAGGTCCTTCGGGTTGTAGCCAACCTCCAGCCACTTCTTGCCCTCGAAGCGCGGACGGCTGCGCGCCTTCTTGGTCTCGGCGTCGTACGGCACGCGCACCGGGTCGAGATCGAAGTAGTAGTCGCGGGCCCGGGCAAAAAAGCCGATGTTGTCGTGCACCGAGGAATACTTGCGCGTGGTGCCGCCCATGCTCGGTACGCGCCGGTCCCAGATGATCTCGTTGATCATGGTCAGGCGCTGCTTGAGCATCACGAACAGCTCCGGCGAGTATTGCCAGGTGCAGAACAGGTAGAGCGAGGCGCGCGGCGCCAGCTTGGGCACCACCGCATCGATCCAGCTCGCTGACCAATCCAGGTAAGCGTCGCCGGACAGGCGGTCGGAGTCGTTGCCGTAGTCCTTGCCCAAGCCATAGGGCGGATCGGCCACGATCAGGTCAATGGAGCCGTCGGCAATGCGCTTGATGCCTTCCAGCACGTCTTCCTGGTAGAGCGTCAGTTGCGGTGCCGCGACTGGCGCGGGCGCGGACGGGGCGCCGCCTTCAGCGGCGCCCGGCGGAAGGAAATCGCGCATCAGAGGGTCAGCCCCGAACGCTCGGCCACGGTATGCATGTCCTTGTCACCACGGCCTGACAGGTTCACCAGCAGCAACTTGTCCTTGGGCAGCGTGGGCGCCAGCTTGCAGGCGTAGGCGATGGCGTGGCTGGATTCCAGCGCCGGGATGATGCCTTCGATGCGGCAACAGTCGTGGAAGGCCTTGAGCGCTTCCTCATCGGTGATGGGGACATACTCGGCGCGGCCGATATCCTTGAGCCATGCGTGCTCGGGGCCAACGCCGGGATAGTCCAGGCCGGCGGAGATCGAATGGGTCTCGATGATCTGGCCGTTGGCATCCTGCAGCAGGTAGGTGCGGTTGCCGTGCAGCACGCCCGGCGAGCCGCCGATCAGCGCGGCGGCGTGGCGGCCGGTTTCCAGGCCGTCGCCAGCGGCTTCCACGCCGATCAGGCGCACGTCCTTGTCCTCGATGTACGGATAGAAGATGCCCATGGCATTGGAGCCCCCGCCCACGCACGCGATCACGGCATCGGGCTGGCGGCCGGTCATCTCCGGCATCTGCACCTTGGCTTCTTCGCCGATCACGCACTGGAAATCGCGCACCATCATCGGGTAAGGATGCGGGCCGGCCACGGTGCCGATGATATAGAAAGTGTTCTCGACATTGGTGACCCAGTCGCGCATGGCTTCATTGAGCGCATCCTTGAGGGTCTTGGAGCCGCTTTCCACCGGCACCACGGTCGCGCCCAGCAGCTTCATGCGGTAGACGTTGGCGGCCTGGCGCTTGACGTCCTCCGAGCCCATGTAGACCACGCACTCCATGCCAAAGCGCGCGGCGATGGTGGCGGTGGCCACGCCGTGCTGGCCGGCGCCGGTCTCGGCGATCACGCGCGGCTTGCCCATGCGCTTGGCCAGCAGTGCCTGGCCGATCACGTTATTGATCTTGTGGGCGCCGGTGTGGTTGAGGTCTTCGCGCTTGAGATAGATCTGCGCGCCGCCGAGCATCTCGCTCCAGCGCTGAGCGTGATAGATCGGCGAGGGGCGACCGACGAAATGCTTCAGCTCGCGGCGGTATTCCGCGTCGAACTCCGGATCCTTCTGGAAGTGCGCATAGGCTTCGCGCAGCTCGTCCAGCGCGTGCACCAGGGTCTCGGAAACAAAGGAACCACCATAGGGGCCGAAATGGCCACGGGAATCGGGCAGGTCGTACATGAGTCAGCTCTTCTGAACAGGGCCCTTGCCGGTCTGGCAGGGGCTCGATGACGTTAGGGTCGTGCGCGGTACAGGCGCGGAGATTGCGCGGAATATGTGGGGGGCCGAAGCCCGATGGGCAACCAGCCCTACCCGGCATCCGCGCTGCGCACCGCGCGCACGAAAGCGGCAATCCTGGCGTGGTCTTTCACGCCTTTGGCAGCCTCAACGCCGCTGCTTACATCGACAGCGTAGGGCCGCACGCGCTCAATCGCGCCAGCGACGTTTTGCGCGTTCAACCCACCACTCAAAACGATCCGAGGAGCGGCGCTTGCGATCGGGTTGTGGGTGGGCGGAAGCCATGCCGGGGGTATCAGGGTCCAGTCGAAGACGTGCCCGCCACCGCCGTAGCCTTCGACGAAGGCATCAAGCAGCAAGGCAGCGGCATCACGATACAGATTTGCGAATTCTACCAAATCAAGGCTGGGCTGCACGCGTGCCGCGCGCAGAAACGGCAACCGGCAGCGCTGGGCCACCAGGGAGCAGTCCTCGGGGCTCTCGTCGCCATGCAATTGCAGTAGCGTAAGCGGCACCCGCTCCACCACATGGGCAATGTGCTCTGCCTCGGCATTGACGAACAGGCCGACCACCGACACGAACGGGCCGGCGGCTTCCGCCAGCGCAGCGGCACGTGCCACCTCGACAAAGCGCGGGCTGCCCGGATAGAACACCAGGCCGATCGCGTCGGCGCCGGCATCGACCGCGGCGCGGACATCTTCCTCGCGCGTCAGCCCGCAGATCTTGACGCGGGTGCGGTGCGGCGCGCTGCCCGCTTCAGGCAACTGGGTCATTGGCAAACACTCCATGGAACAGGCTGGCGGCCGTGTCGGCGGCCGGGATCTGGTACTGCTCAGGATACTTCACTCCGGCCAGGTAAAGGCCGTCGGGCATGAAGGTGGGCGCTGCCTTGGCGCGGCTACGCCCGGCCAGCACCTCGGCCAGCCACTCCGGCGGGTTGCGTCCCCGCCCTACCGCCACCAGGCAACCCATCAGGTTGCGCACCATGTGGTGCAGGAAGGCGCTGGCGCGAAAACGCACGAACAGCCAGTCGCCGTCGGCCTTCAAGGTGATGTCGTACATGGTCTTGACGGGCGACTTCGCCTGGCACTCGGCGGCGCGAAAGGCCGAGAAATCGTGCTCGCCGAGCAGGCAGCCCGCGGCCGCGCGCATGGCGTCGATGTCCAGGCTCTTGCCCGGTGGCAGCATCAGGTAGCCAGCCCTGCCGTGCACCAGCGGCACACGGTGCGGGCCGGTGTAGAGCGCGTAGTAATACATGCGCTCGAAGGCCAGGAAACGTGCATGGAAGCCGTCGTCCACCGGTTTGGCCCATTGCAGCGAGATGCTGGGCGGCAGGAAGGCGTTGACGCCGCGCACCCAGGAAAACGGTTCCCGCGACAGGTCGGTGTCGATGTGGATCACCTGGCCGAGCGCATGCACGCCTGTGTCGGTGCGGCCAGCCACCGTGGTCATCACGCGGCTGCCGGCGAACTGCTCGACGGCGTCCTCGAGCCGGTCCTGCACCGTATTGCGGTGCGGTTGCGACTGCCAGCCGGAGAAGGCGGCGCCGTCATAGTGGAGGCCGAGGGCAATGCGGGTCATGGGGCGGAAATTGACGATAAAACGGAAGCTAGCGAAAACGGCGCGGCGCCAACGAAAAAACGCCCGATGGCCGGCTCGCAAAAAGCAAATGCGCCGGGAGCCACGCTCCCGGCGCATTGGTGGCGAGCTGCCGGGCGCACTGCTTGCGCACAGCCCGACATTCTACAGCTTGCTTGTCAGCTCACCGGCCAGGCCGCCGGTTAAGCCCCCGTTTAAGCCACCGTTTAAGCCACCAGTTATGCCACGTCACGCAGCAAAGTCTTGGCTTCCGTCAGCAGCGGATCCTGCGACTGGTCCACCACTTCCTGCAGCAGCTCCCGCGCCCCTTCCTTGTCGCCGATCTCGATATAGGCGCGGGCCAGATCGAACTTGATCTGCATGTCGCGGCCACCATCCACAGAGTCGGCCGACAACGTGCTCGGCGAGATGCCACGCGCCGTGTCCAGCCCGCTTTCCGCGCTCACGCGGGACAGGTCGATCGGTTCGGACAGCTTGCCGTCGCGCAGCATGGTCGGCGCCGGCAGGGAAGAGCTGAACAAGGAACGGGCCTCTTCATGCACTTGTGCCGGGCTATCGGCACGCGCGCCGGCATGGCCCGCCGGATTGAGGTCCAGCGAGATGGCGGACATGTCGAAGTCGAGCGGACGGCTACGCGTAGGCGTATCCAGCGCCGGCACGTCGTCATGAGCGCCGATGCCATGGGTCTCGGGCAGGTCCAGGCCAAGGCCATCGTCCAGGCGCGTGGCAAGCGCCGAAGGCACCGCCTCGCCGCTGCCGAACACGCGCGAGGCGGACTCGGGCGCGGTGATCGGCGCACCGGCTGCCGGCGCGGGGAACCCATCCAGCGGCAGCGCAAAGTCTGCCAGGTCCGCCAGCGGGGTTTCCCGCGGCGCCGCCAGATCTTGCGACGGATCGTGGGTGCGCCACTGATCGGCCGGCAAGGTGGTAGTGTCGCCAGACGCCACGTCAGGCGCCACGCTCAAATACAAGGCATTGCTCGGGTCGAGGCTACGCCCCATCTCCGTTGCCTGTGCCCACTCCGCCCCGTGTCCTCCAGTCTGGGCGAACATTTCTTCTGCAATCACGCGAAAACCTTCCACATCCTGACGAGTGTTGTAAATCTCCATGAGCTTCAGGCGAATCGCCTGGCGCTCAGGGTTTTGCTGCAGGGCTTCGCGCAGGATTTCCTCGGCCTGCACATCGCGCCCGTAGGCGATATAGACATCGGCCTCGGCGATCGGATCGACCTCATTGGCTTCCGCTACATTGTTGCCAATGCGGAAATCCGCTCCGAACACGCTGTGCTGCGAGGTGTCGACGCTCTGCCCGCCCGCGGCGCCGAACAGCGAATTGCCGCCGGCCATGACGGTGCTTTCCTGCGACAGGACGCTGTCCCCGAAGGCCGCGCCGTCGCTGGTCTTCTGTTGCTGGCGCCGGCGATAGATCGCGTAGCCGCCCAGCAGGGCAATCAGCAGTCCGCCGCCTGGCAGCAGCATCGGATTGGCCAGCAGGTCTTCGATGAAGGACGGCTGGGCCACCGGCGTGGGCTGCGTCACGAGCGGCGGGCGCTTGGCGGCAGGCGTGGAAGCAGCAGCAGGCTTGGCGGCGCCAGCAACGGTAGCGTCCGCGGCATTCGCGCCGGCGCCAGTGGTGGCCGCAGGCGCCGAAGCCGGGGATGCGGCGGCGAGCGGCGCCGCAGCAGCC
>NZ_JBIUHC010000214.1:0-14202 GCF_044627735.1 Cupriavidus sp. CuC1
TTTAAGCCGCGCCCGGATAGGAGCGCCTGATCCAGGCTGGATGACGACATTCTGATCGGCAGCTTGATGCAAGAGGCCTGGCTGACTCTGGAGCTAGTGGCCGCAGAAAGATACCACTGGGCCCGCTGTCTGGAAGGCGGTGCCCTCAGTTTGCCGAGGTCCCCGCAAGCCGGCCGTTCCTCGCTGGCCTTCGCTAGTTGCACCAGAGCCGTTACGGATTGGTATTGTCCCAGCGAAGCCTTCGTGCTGCGTACCAAGGTGAAGGAGGAAGGAAAGGTACAGCTTATCGCCACGACATCGATCACGCCGGCTCGGCTTCGGGCCTAGCGTTTATCGTCGATGGAATTGGAACCTGCCGAACGCACCTTGGGGCGTGGGCTTTTACCATGCTTGTCCACCGCGCGATAGAGATATTTCCACTCGCCTCGGACCTCGAGATAGGTCTCGTCCATGCGCCAACTCTTGCCCACTGGCCGCTTTCGTCGGCGGAACACCTTGTGCAGTGCCGGCAGTAGTTTGATCGCCCAGCGGTGCACGGTTGAATGATCTACTGCGATGCCGCGCTCGGTCATCATCTACTCAAGGTGACGCAGGCTGAGCGGGTAGGCCACATACCAGCGCACGCAGGTCAGCATCACGTCCAGCGGATAGTGCAGGCGCTTCAAGACCTTCGCGACTTCCGGATTCATGCCCGTATCACTGCACCGAATTCAATATCGCCAAATTCTACCGGTTGCTTACTGCGACAGAACCGTCTCAATAGGCCGGCACTGGATCGGCACGTGCTCAACCATTCAGCCCCGAAAGGAACTGCTTCAGTTCCGGCGTCTTCGGCTCCCCGAAAATTTCCTCCGGTGAGCCCATCTCATGCACTTTCCCGTGATGCATGAAGACCACTCGGTCGCTGACCTTGCGGGCGAAGTTCATCTCATGCGTAACCATTACCAAGGTCATGCCTTCCGCTGCAAGGCCTTCCACCACGCTTAGCACTTCGCCGACCAGCTCCGGATCGAGTGCTGAGGTGACTTCATCGCACAGCAGCACGGCGGGGTCCATGGCCAGCGCGCGGGCGATTGCCACGCGTTGTTGTTGCCCGCCGGATAGCTGGTCGGGGAAGCTGTGGAACTTGTCGCCAAGGCCCACGCGCTCGAGCAGTGCTTGTGCTCGCTTACCGGCCTCGGACTTGGGTGTGTCCTTCACCAGCGTAGGCGCCAGCATCACGTTCTGCCCGGCGCTCAGGTGCGGGAATAGGTTGAAGTTCTGGAAGATCATGCCAACGTTCTGGCGCAGGTCGCGCATGGCGCGGGCGTCGCCATGGCGCAGTGCCTGGCCATCCACGCTGAGCGCGCCTTCATCGAAGCCTTCCAGCCCGTTGATGCAGCGGAGCAAGGTGCTCTTGCCCGAGCCGCTGCGGCCGATGATGCAGACCACCTCGCGGCGCCCGATCTGCAAGTCGATGCCCTTGAGCACTTCGTTGGCGCCGAAGCGCTTGCGCAGGCCCTGGATATCGACGAGGGCAAAGGGCTTGGTGGTTTCGGTTTGCTTGAACATGGGATGACGGGCTCAATGCTTGGGCTGCAGGCGGCGCTCAAGGCGGCGGCTCCACAGCGACAACGGCAAACACAGGGCGAAGTACAGCAGCGCGACGCATCCGTAAGCCAGGAAGGGCTGGAAGGTGGCGTTGGAAATCATCTGGCCAGCCTTGGTGACTTCCACGAAGCCGATCACCGAGGCCAGCGCGGTGCCCTTAATCACTTGCACCAGGAATCCCACCGTGGGCGCCACCGCGATGCGCGTGGCCTGCGGCAGGATCACGTGCTGAAGCTGCTCGCGCAGATTCATCGCCAGGCTGGCGGAGGCCTCCCACTGGCCCTTGGGAATGGCGTTGATGCAACCACGCCAGATCTCGGTGAGATAGGCGCTTGCATACAGCGTGAGGCACAGTGCTGCCGCGAACAGCGCCGAGGTCTCGACGCCCAGCAACGCCAGCCCGAAGTAGAACAGGAACAACTGCATCAGCAGCGGAATGCCCTGGAACAGTTGCACGTAAAGCGCCACGCCGCGCACGGCGCCCGGCAAGCGCGCAATGCGCGCAACCAGCAGCAGCATGCCGACGACGCTGCCACCGGCGAAGGCGATCAGCGACAGCCCCACTGTCCAGCGCAGCGCCAGCAGCAGGTTGCGAAAAATGTCCCACAGGGAAAAGTCGACCATGGTGTATGCCTCCCGATCTCAGCGGCCAAAGATGAAGCGCGGACCGACCCAGTTCAGGATCTCACGCAGCACCACGGCCAGGCCCAGGTAGACGCAGGTGGCGACGATATAGGCTTCAAAATTGCGGAACGTGCGGCTGGCGATCATATTGGCCGCGTAGAAAAGCTCTTCGGTGGAGATCTGGCTGCACACCGCCGATCCCAGCATCACGATGATGACCTGGCTCACCAGCGCCGGCCACACGCGCGACAGTGAAGGCGGCAGCACCACGCGCGTAAAGATCTGCCAGCGGTTGAGCGCCAGGCTCTGCGCGGCTTCGATCTGCCCGCGCGGGGTGGACTCCAGCCCGGCCCGGATGATCTCGCACGCATAGGCGCCGAGGTTCAGCGTCATCGACAGCACGCACGCCACTTCCGCCGGCATCCGCACGCCGATCGAAGGCAGGCCGAAGAAGATAAAGAACAGCTGGATGATGTACGGCGTATTGCGGATTGCCTCCACATAGCCGCCCACCAGCGCGCGCAGCCATGCCGTGCCATGGATGCGCGCCCAGGCGCAGCCGATGCCGACCAGCGTGCCGAAGGCCGCGGAGAACGCCGTCAGGAGAATCGTCAGCAACAGGCCACGCAGCAGCATGGGCCATTGCGAGAGAACCGGCGCAAAGTCGAATGAGATCATGCAGTGCAGCTAGAGAGTTTTTTGTCTTCGGCGGGACTGGCCTGCGAGGCAGGCCGGTGCGCTAGCAACATGGGGCCCGCGCACGGGTCCGGAAACGATGCGATCCGTTTACCCGTTTGCAATCAGTCCGGCAAATCGCCCATGCCGCGGCCGAGCCAGCGCTGCGCGTAGCCATTGAGCGTGCCATCCGCCTTTGCCTTGCGCAGAATCTCGTTGACCTTCTCCAGCAGCGCGGTTTCGCCCTTGCGCACGCCGATGAAGTTGGGCGAATCCTTGAGGAGCAGTTTGTACTCGGCCTCCACCTTGGGGTTCTTCGCAATCGCCGCGGCAGCCACGGCCGCGCCGGTGGCCAGCAGTTGCGTTTGCTGCGAGACGAAGGCGGCCACGGTGGAGTTGTCGTCCTCAAAGCGCTGGATCTTCAGCGTGGGAGGCGCCACTTGCTGCAGCACATCGTCCTGGATGGTGCCGCGCGTGACCGAGATGGTCTTGCCGCCAAGATCGGCAAAGCTCTTGATGCTCATTGCCTTCGGACCAAATACCGCCTGGTAAAAGGGCGCATACGCAATCGTGAAATCGATCACCTTGGCGCGCTCGGCGTTCTTGCCCAGTGCCGAGACGATCAGGTCGATCTTCTTGGTCTGCAGGTAAGGGATGCGGTTCGGCGTGCTCACCGGGACGAGATCGGCCTTGACGCCGAGCTTGTCGGCGATCATCTGCGCCACGGCCACGTCCAGGCCCTGCGGCTTCAGGTCTGTGCCCATGAAGCCATACGGCGCGAAGTCGGTCGGGATGCCGATCGCAATCGACTTCTTGCCCATCACGGCGCTTAGGGAATCGTCAGCTTTGGCGGGTGCCATGGCGATGAGTGCGGCGCCTGCGATCAGGCTGGCGATAGCGGTGAACTGTCTGCGTTTCATAAAAACACCTTTATCAGTCGGTCGGGGAACACGCGGGACTGAAAGGCAAGTTGTGTGCCACTGTTGGCGATTCCGGCTGCGCGGGCGAATGTGATGGGATCCTTTCGACGGCATTGCCTTGAAATCAAACACTTAGCGAACGCCTCCCCGATAGCGCCGCTGACTTGGCATTGCATTTGCATGAAAGGCCGCCAATACTGAAACATAGGTTTCATATGCACCAATACATGAAATCACAGTTTCATCATTGTGCAGGCCCGGACTACTTTGGTGCGGGCAAACGGAACGGAGGCACGGACCTGACATGGCCATTCAACCCGCGCTGGAAGCGCAAATCCATCAGTGCTACGGCGAACTCTCTTCGGCGGACAAGAAGCTGGCCGACGTGCTGCTCATGCGGCAGAAAGACCTGCTCAGCTACTCGGCCACTGAACTGGCGGAGTTGGCGAGCGTCTCCAAGGCGAGCGCGGCGCGCTTCTTCCGCCGCCTCGGCTATGCGGACTTCAGCGCCTTCCGGCAATCGCTGCGGGACCAGGTGTCCGAGCAATCGCCGCTGTACCTGATGGAACACGACGGGCTGCCGCCCGAGTCGCGGGGCGCGCAATCGGTCGTGGCCGGGCTGGAGGCGCACGTGCAGCTCGACAGCCGCCGGCTCGCCAGCCTGCCGGAACAACTCAGCGAGCGCGCGCTGGAGACCACGCTTACCCAACTGGCCAACGCGCGCCGCGTGTGGGTGGTGGGTTATCGCAACAGCTTCATGCTGGCTTTCTATGCCAATGCGCTGCTCTCGCAGGTGCGCCCCGAGGTGTACCTGCTCAATGAGCAAGCGGGCAAGGATGCCGAACTGGTGGCCGAAATCGACAGCAAGGACGTACTGGTGGTGGTGGACTTCCGACGCCGTACGAAGCGCCTGAACGGCATGGTGACACTGGCCCGGGAGGCCGGCGCCAAACTCATCCTGCTCAGCGATGCCCCAGTTTCCACGCTGGCCGCCAAGGCCGACGCCGTGCTGCGCTGCTCGCACCACGGCGGCCAGGTCTTCGATTCCTACGTGGGCGCCGTCAGCCTCGTGAACTACCTCGCCACCGCCATGGCAGGCCGCTACCGCAAACGCTCGCGCGCACGCATGGCCCGCGTGGAGCGCGCGCACGACGTGCTCGGGGACCTGGAGACCGGCCACTGAGATTGACCGGCACGCAGCGCCGTCATCAACATCACGCAACAACGCATTCTGACTGGACCAAGACACACGCATGACCACGCTCCCCAACCTCTCGCTCGATCTTCTCCCCAATCCGGCACTGAGCCGCGCGGAACCCTATTGTGCACATCGAGCCGCCATCCTGAGCGAGCCGGCCCTGGCCGCCGCCCGCCGCGAGATCTCCGCCTGGGAGGGCTACCAGCCCACGCCCCTGAAAGCCCTGCCGAACCTGGCGGCCGCGCTAGGCGTCGGCCAGATCCACTACAAGGACGAAGGCTCGCGCTTCGGGCTGGGCAGCTTCAAGGCGCTCGGCGGCGCGTATGCCGTGGGGCGCCTGCTGTGCCGCGAAATCGGGCACCAGATTGGCCGCGATCTAAGCATCGCCGACCTGGGTACGCCGGAGCTGCGCAGCATGTGTGCCGAGCTCACCGTGACCTGCGCCACCGACGGCAATCACGGCCGCTCCGTAGCCTGGGGCGCCCAGCTGTTCGGCTGCCGCTGTGAGATCTATATCCACGCCACCGTCAGCGACGGGCGCAAGACCGCCATCGAACGCTTCGGCGCCCAGGTGGTACGCACCGCCGGCAACTACGACCAGGCGGTGCAGCAAGCCGATGCCGATGCCCGCACCAACGGCTGGTACGTGATTTCCGACACCTCCTACCCCGGCTACATGGATGTGCCGCGCGATGTGATGCAGGGCTACCAACTGATGGTGGACGAAGCCGTGAATGCCCTGCCGGCGTGGCCCACCCATGTGTTCATCCAGGCCGGCGTGGGCGGCTTTGCCGCCGCCGTCTGCGGTTACTTCTGGGAACGCGAGAACGGCAAGGACAAGCAACGCCCCGTTTTCACTGTGGTGGAACCCGACAAGGCGGATTGCCTGATGCAAAGCGCGCGCGCCGGCAAGGTCACCACCGTCACCGGCGAACTGGACACGCTGATGGCGGGCCTGGCCTGCGGCGAAGTCTCGCTGCTCGCCTGGGAAATCCTCGCCCATGGCGCCGACGCGTTCTGCACGGTTGATGACGAGTCGGCGGTGGCAGTCATGCGCTTGCTGGCCCAGCCACAAGGCGACGATCCCGTGATCGTGGCAGGCGAATCCGCCGTGGCCGGGCTGGTCGCTGCCATCGCCGCCATGCAAGACCCGCAGGCCCGTGCGGCACTCGGACTCAACCGCCAGAGCCGGCTGCTGTTTATCGGCAGCGAAGCTGACACCGATCCCGCGCTGTATGCCGAACTGGTTGGCCGCAGCGCGGACGCGGTGCGCTCCGGAGCCGCGGCATGAGGGAGCAGAACGCACCAAAGGTAGAGCCCGCGCTGCGCATTCGCGGCGAGCGCCTGCTGCAAAGCCTGGACGATCTCGCGCAACTCGGTGCCATCGAAGGGGGCGGCGTGTGCCGGCTGGCGCTGACCGATGCCGACGAACTCGGTCGCGACTGGACCGTGGCGCGCATGCAGGCGCTGGGCATGACCGTCACCATTGACGCCATCGGCAACGGCGTGGCCGTGTATCCTGGCAGCGAAGACCTGCCCCCCGTCATGATCGGCTCGCACATTGACACCGTGCGCACCGGCGGCCGCTACGACGGCAACTACGGCGTGCTGGCCGGCCTGGAAGTGGTCGCCACGCTGCGCGACGCCGGCCTGCGTCCTCGTCGTCCCATCGCCGTCGCCTTTTTCACCAATGAAGAGGGTGCGCGCTTTCATCCGGACATGATGGGCTCGCTGGTCTATGTGGGCGGCATGCCGCTGGAAGGCGCGCTGGCCACTACCGGCATCGATGGCGTCACGGTGGGCGCCGAGCTGCGGCGCATCGGCTATGACGGCCAGACGCCCGTAGGCAAGCCGCGCGTCGACAGTTTCGTGGAACTGCATATCGAGCAAGGCCCGGTGCTAGATCTGCGCGGCCTGCAGGTTGGCGTGGTGGAAGGGGTGCAGGGGATCTCCTGGACCGAGTTCACGGTCGACGGCGTATCCAACCACGCCGGCACCACGCCCATGGAGCTGCGGCACGACGCCGGCTACGCCGCCGTGCGCATCGCCAATTTCGTGCACGACCTGGCGCTGCGCTACGGCGGCCGGCAGATCGCCACCGTGGGCGCCATGCGCTTCGAGCCGAATCTGATCAACGTCATCCCCAATCGCGCCGTCTTCACCGTAGACCTGCGCAATACCGATGAACGGCTGCTCGCCCAGGCCGAAGCCGATGTCCTCGCCTTTGCCGAGCAAACCTGCGAGACGGAAGCCCTATCTCTTAGCCATCGCCGCCTGGCACGTTTCGAGCCGGTGGCATTCGATCCCATGGTGATCGACCTGGTCGAGCAGGAAACCGCAGCGCTTGGCTTCACCCATATGCGCATGCCCAGCGGCGCCGGTCACGACGCGCAAATGCTCGCCCGCGTCTGCCCCGCCGGCATGATCTTCGTGCCCAGCGTGAAAGGTCTGAGCCACAACGTGCGCGAGTTTACCGAGCCGGACGACCTTGTCGACGGCGCGCAGATTCTGCTGCAGGTGGTGCTCAAACTCGCGAACCGGCCATGATCGACGCCAAGCCCCTGCCACTAGCCTGAATCACTACCCTGAAAGCATCCTGGAGTTACCCATGTCCCGTATTGTGAATATCGCCATCGGCCAGCTCGGCCCCATCGCCCGCGCCGACAGCCGCCAGCAAGTGGTCAAGCGCCTGTGCGACCTGATGCGCGAAGCCCATGCCTGCGGCTCGCACCTGATCGTCTACCCCGAGCTGGCGCTCACCACCTTCTTCCCGCGCTGGTATATGGAGAGCGACGAGGAGATCAACAGCTTCTTCGAGCGCGAGATGCCCAGCGCCGCCACGCAGCCGCTGTTCGATCTTTCGCGCGAGCTGGGCGTGGGCTTCTACCTCGGCTACGCTGAACTCGCCAGCGAACAAGGCAAGGCGGTGCGCTACAACACCTCCATCCTCGTCAACCGCCAGGGCGAGATTGTCGGCAAATACCGTAAGGTGCACCTGCCCGGCCATCGCGAGCACGAACCGTGGCGCCGCTTCCAGCATCTGGAAAAGCGCTACTTCACGCCCGGCAACCATTTCGGCGTGACCCACGCTTTTGGCGGCAAGATCGGCATGGCCATCTGCAACGATCGCCGTTGGGCCGAAACCTATCGGGTGATGGGCCTGCAAGGCGTGGAGATGGTGCTGATCGGCTACAACACGCCCGTGCACAATGCGCCAGCGCCGCAGCACGACGACCTCTCGCTTTTCCACAATCAGCTCTCCATGCAGGCCGGCGCCTACCAGAATGGCACCTGGGTGGTCGGCGTGGCCAAGGCGGGGATGGAAGAGGGCGTGGACGGCATTGGCGGCAGCTGCATCATCGCGCCCTCCGGTGAAGTGCTGGCCAACTGCATCACCAAGGGCGACGAGGTCGCCATCGCCCGCTGCGACTTGGATTTCTGCGAGGTCTACAAGCGCACCACGTTCAACTTCGATGCACACCGGCAGCCGCAAGCGTATGGGATGATTGTGGAGCGGCGAGGGGAGATGCTGATGGCAGACGGGAGCGCGGTGGTGTCCTGACGCCTGCGTCACGCAATCTAGGGCTGGCGGGCGCATCGAACAGCAAAGCTGCAAGCTCGTCAGGCAATGAAAGCCCGAAGGCGAGTCGTCGTGTTGGACAGACCGATAAACCAGCGGAACAGCTCTGAGCCGGCCAAAAGAGCTTTGTACGCAAGGATGGCGAGAACCACGACGGAGGCGGTAACTTCAAGGACCGCAAGCGCAGCAACAAGACGCATTACTCAAAGACGGACACTGATTCCCGGCAGGTCAGCCAGTCATCCCACGCTGCCCGCGGCACGATCACGATCATTCATTCCTCCTTGGCAGCCGCAGGAATCTTCACTTACTTGTTTGACATCAAACTGGTCCTTGCTCGCCGTAACCCATGAAAACAGGAAAAACAAAATATGCAACGGTAGGGGGTTGTATGAATTTCACCGTGTGGGCGGGCATCGGGCTGCTGTCGTTCCTGTTGGAGATCGTCACTCTCTCCGGGTTCTTCATTTGCGTTACTGTGGCGGCAATAGTTGGGGGCGTTTCCGCCGTCTTTGATGTGGGTCCGTGGTCCATCGTGGCAGCTGCTGCCTTCTTCCGGCACTGTCACGTTGGGGAGGTCGCGTAAGATGGCGCGATGAAGAAGAACTCGCTCTATCACGGTCGCCGTTTCCCCGCCGTCGTCATCAGTTGTGCGGTGCGCTGGTATTTCCGTTTCCACCTCAGCCTGCGCGACATCGAGGAATTGCTGTTCGATCGCGGCGTAATCGTCAGCTACGAGACGATCCGCACGCTGGCGCGATAAATTTGGCGCGGGGTTCGCGCATCGTGTGAAAGCCGCACAGCGCAAGCCAGGCAGCACGTGGCATCTCGACGAGATGTTCGTGACGCTGCGCGGCGAGCCCTACCTGCTGTGGCGGGCGGTCGACGATCATGGCGCCGAACTCGACATCCTGCTGCAGTCAGGGCACCAAACGGCGACGCCGTCTCATAACGAGGTGCGTCACCAACTCCATCACACATCATGAAAGCGCGAGCCGCCGGAGCAGCGGAAAGCTGCAGTCAGTCTCTACTCCGGTTGCTGTAGCGGCGCACTCCTTCCGCCAGATTGGTGGAATGCCACTTCCACCGAGTGCAAACGCAGCTTTCCACCAGAATACCCGGTTACAACCGCACGGTTACGCACTTGACTTGCGTATAGTTGTACAGGGCCTCAACACCTTTCTCGCGCCCGTATCCACTGAGTTTGTACCCGCCCAGCGGTGTCTCGACACCACCCGCCATATACTCATTGACGTAAATTTGTCCTGCTTCAAGCCGCGCAGCTACCCGATGGGCGCGCGCGAGATCCCTTGTCCAAATGCCAGCGGCAAGGCCGAAGTCCGAATCATTGGCAATAGCGACAGCCTCCTCTTCGTCGTCGAACGGGATGACACATGCAACCGGACCAAAGACCTCTTCCCGAGCGATGCGCATCTTGTTGGTTACGCCGGTGTAAAGAGTCGGTGTCACATACCAACCGCCTTGCAACTCAGGTGCCTGGGGAAGCGTTCCACCAGCAGCCGCGACAGCACCCTCGTTATGCGCCACCTCAAAATATTCTCGCACCTTGTCGTACTGGTGACGGGTCGTCATTGGCCCGATCGACGCATCGGGGCCACTGCCAATTTTGAGATTTCGCATCGCATCGATCATGGCTTCAACGAATGCGTCGTGAATGGACCGCTGTACAAGCACCCTTGTCCCGGCCACACACGCCTGCCCTGCGTTAAAGACGAAGCCGCGCAGGGCTCCAGGCACGGCCTGAGCCAGGTCTGCGTCAGCGAATACCACGTCGGGAGACTTGCCGCCCAATTCAAGTGTCAGCGGTATAAGCCGCTCCGCAGCGACGCGTGCCACCTCACGCCCTCCACGTACTGAGCCGGTGAAAGCCACTTTGCGCACATCGTGATGTTCGACCAGCGCTGCACCGACCTCCGGTCCAGTACCAGTCACCACATTGAGCACTCCAGGCGGCAAGCCGCATTGCTCGGTGGCCATCCGTGCCAGACGTAACAGGGTTGTGGACGTCACCTCGGAAGGCTTGGCCACTACAGTATTTCCGGATGCCAGCGCGGGCGCGATCGCGCGAGCAGCCTGGTTCAGCGGCAAGTTCCATGGAAGGATCGTGGCGACCACGCCGTACGGTTCACGCAGTGTGTACGAATGGTATCCAGCCCCCAGATCAATTGTCTCGCCCTGAAGTGCGTTGACCAAGCCGCCATAGAACTCGAAATACTGGGCGGTATTCTCCATTTCTATTGCTACCTGCGTCGGTGGCTTGCCCGTCTCCTCGCTTTCCAGATCGCCCCATTCGCCTGCGAACGTGCGGATGAGCGCTGCCATGCGGGTGAGCACGCGGCCGCGCTCCGCAGGACGTACGTCCCGCCAGCCGGGCAGCGCGCGTTTACTCGATTCGACAGCCATATCAACGTCTTGAGCATTACCCCGTGCCACAGTGGCGGTCTTTTCGCCAGTGGCGGGGTTAAAAACGTCCAGATATTGCGAGGTGCCCGCAGGGACGGACATACCGTTAATGAAGTGCTGCTCATGTCTCACGATCTAAATCTCCGCATTCAGATTTCAATTAGGCGAGCATCTCGTCCTCACGGATCAAATCTGCCGCTTTCTCCGCGATCATTATCGTCGGCCCGTTGGTGTTGCCGCCGACAAGAGTCGGCATGACAGAAGCGTCGACGACTCGCAGCCGTCGTATGCCGCGCACTCGCAGGCGACTGTCGACGACTGCATCCGCGTCACATCCCATCTTGCACGTGCCTACTGGGTGGTATAGCGACTGCGCGGTGCGCCTCAGAAACTCGATGGTTCGCTCTTCGGTACGGTCTTCGGCATCGAGCAAGTGTTCGCGCACGATGGAATCGCGCAGCGGGGCGGTACATGAAATATCGCGGGCGAACTGTAAGGCCCGCAGAGCGCATTGAACATCTTCGGGGTCGCTAAGATAGTTCGGTCGAATCGCGGGCGCATCTCGCGCAGACGTCCCATTTAATGCCACCGAGCCTCGCGAGCGAGGGCGCAACTGCAGGGAGGCGATTTGTATGCCGGGATACGGGTGCACACGTAGCTTCGAGCTTTCGAAGGTGAAGCTCCATGGCCGGAAACTGATCTGTACGTCTGGCCTGTCGAGGTCGGCGCGAGTACGCACGAACGCTAGCGCGTGAGAGGTGCCCATTGCTAGCGGGCCACCACGCGTCACCAGGTACTGTACGCCGCGCATGTATTTGCGCCAGCCCGAGAGCGCCGCATTCATGGACATACCCGCTTTTACTTCGTAACCGACGTTGACGGCCAAATGGTCCTGCAGATTCTTGCCGACCCCAGGCAAGTCTGCTTGAATCGACAGCCCGCGTGCGCGCAGTTCATCAGCGGGTCCAATACCGGACAGCATCAGCAGCTGCGGGCTCCCAACGGCGCCGCAGCTAATCAAAGTCTCGCGCGCCGCAAAGGCGCGAAACAACGCGCCATCGCGTTCATACAACACACCAACCACTTCGCCGCCAACCAACAGCAGGTGATGGGCCAGACAACGATCGCGCACCACCATGTTTGGCCTCGCACGCGCCGGAGCCAAGTAGGCACGAGCGGCGGAGGATCGTACGCCGCGCGCGATAGTGAACTGGCTGTAACCCACGCCTTCTTGCTGCCGCCCGTTGAAATCCGGGTTGAGGGGAACTCTCAACGCGGCCACCGCGTCGACGAATTGTCGGGTGACTGGATGCCGGTAAGAGCCACGAGAAACTTGAAGGGGGCCGCCAACGCCGCGCCACCCGTCACCGCCATCCAGATTATTCTCCATACGCTTGAAGTACGGCAGCACGTCCGCGTAAGCCCATCCGTCGTTGCCCGCGGCGGCCCAATCGTCGTAGTCAAGAGCGTTTCCACGCACGTGCTGCATACCATTGATGGCGCTTGAGCCGCCTACGATTTTGCCTCGCGGCCAATAGATCTCACGGCCACAAAGGTTCGCCACGGGTTCGCTGGAAGATTTCCAGTTCAGATTCGAGTTCTGGAACAGAAATGGCAACCCAGCCGGCGCTCGAACCCAGAAGGTTTCGACGTCCGGTCCGGCCTCGAGCAACAACACCGAGCGCGCTGGATCAGCTGAAAGCCGGTTGGCAAGTACACATCCGGCGGATCCTGCACCAACGATGATGTAGTCAAACTGCTCAGGCGTGTTATTAGCAACGGAATCAGCTTTGCTCATCGCGTTCTGCCTTCTTGCTCATTTGTCTCCATGGGGGCCTGGTTGATTATTTCGCATTAACTCGAAAAAGATAATAGACGCATTGGACGAAAACACATCCGTCCGCACGAAAGGCAAAGATGAACCCGCGAAAGACCCTCGCTCCGTGAACCGCCAAAATTTTATGAGCTAGCTACGATTTGGACCCCTGTATATATAGGGGATCCGTCACGTTCACTAATCTGGATGGCGCTAATCTGAGCAATTCGTCGAGCATCCTTTCGTCCCCTCCAGCGCCAAGACCGACACGGAAAGGATTCTCATACTCATAGCGATATGAGTATGAAAAATCATATCGTAGATTGAAACCGTGTAGCTCAACATCTATCCCTGTCCTTACCATTCATCCGCGGATCGGCGACCAGGTGTCGTCATACGGCGGTTTCCGTGTTGAAGCATATCGCTGGCTCGCCCCGGACTGCCTATCAAAATCTGCCCTTTTATTGACAAGCTTGCCGCAGCTCTTCGCGCAGTGCTTTCGGGTGGCGAGCTGACATTCACGAAGCTTTCCTCAAGCTGGCTTGCTACCTCATTTGCTGGCGCACCCTTAGGCGCGGGGAGTCTTCATTTTGAAACGAGTTCTAAGGCAATTTCCGGAGCCACTCTGCTATCGCGATCCCGATCTCGTGAGGGGAATCCTCCTGCAGGAAGTGGCTGCCTCGTACGGTTACTTCCTCCTGGTTATTCCAGGTTCGGCACAGATCCCGCATTTCTCCGACGAGGACGCCACCTGGTTCGCCGTTGATGAACAGCTTCGGAACGTCTGCCTCGGCCATCCACCGCGAATAGTCACTGACAACTCGGGCCGCCAGTTCCGGCTTCCCGTCAACCGGTATCTCACGAGGGAACGTCAAGGTAGGCAGTCGATCGTCTCCGGCGCGAAGATAGGGCCGCCTGTACACGTTCATTTCGGCTTCCGTAAGCTCGCGCAACATGCGGGCGGGAAGTAGCTTTTCGATAAAGACGTTGTCGCGCAACACCATATCCTCGCCTTCCGAAGACCGCAATCGTTCGAACGTGCCGCGGACGATCGGATCCATTTCGTCCCATGTCCTGGTGCGCACCATGGTCTCCATGTACGCGATGCCGCGTATGTCGCGGGCATGTCGCCGTGCCCAGTCCATGGCAAGCGCGCCACCCCAATCTTGCGCGACCATAACCACTTCATGAGCGGCATCGACGCTTTCCAGGAACGAATCAAGGAAACGCCGGTGCTCCACAAAGCTGTATCGATCGGCACCGCCTTCTTCGAGCTTTTCGGAGTCGCCCATGCCAATTATTGAGTTTTACAAAAAACATGACAACCGATTCTATGCTGGTGCGTTTTATCTCGAACAAGTTGATTGGAGATATG
>NZ_JBIUHC010000215.1:0-14069 GCF_044627735.1 Cupriavidus sp. CuC1
CAGACAGCGACGCTGGCCGGTCGGCTCGCGGCCGCCGAGCGGGCGCAGCGCCGGGCCGAGCGGGCCGGAGCCGAAGCGGCGCTGACGCGCCAGCTACTGGCAGAATTGCGCGTGGCGCTGCGCGAGCGGACGGGCGCGCGGCGGAAGGCCGGTGGCCAAGGGCCGATCGCGAATGAAGAACCGGGTGCGACGGCGCTCCCCCTCAACCCACATGACGGCAACGATGGCAACGGAAATTAAGCGAACGGACGCGATCCGCTGGATCCGGGTGCAGATGCTCGAGTACGGGCTGACGATGGAAGAGTTGGAGGCGGCCGGGTGCTTTGCGCCGCCGCCGAGCCCGCGCTCGGTCTGCTACCGCAATGCCGAGGGGCTGGGCTGGGACGGGGCGGGCGAGATGCCGGACTGGCTGCGGCGCGCCGTCAATGCGGGGCAGACGGTAGAGTTTTTCCGCGTCGGGTAGCACAAGAAAACGACCCTGCTTGTTTCGAGGCCTGCGACGGCGTCGAGAATTGGGTACGCCGAGGTGGGGTCCATGCCCGATGGCGTGAAGTTGGGGGCATGCCAAGATTCGCCCAAACCGCTTTCACATGCGCGCGTCCCTCGCGGTGTGGCGACAACTCCCGGGCGCCTGCCATGGCCCTTGTGATAGCGGGCACATCCCCTTCTCGCAGACCGGGCCGCTGCTGACCTCGTAGCGCCGCAGGCCGGTGATCTTCTTGGTGATCGGAACATGGGTCGAGAAGTAATATGAATCGAACGCCGCCGTGTCCGCAGGCTTCTTGTATAGCACCACTAGCTTTGCCATCGTGGTTTCTCCAAACGTGAGTTAGATAGAGCCTGAGCTTGCTCAGTGTAGCTTTCTCATAGCGTGTGAACCCCATTTCTGTGAGGACACGTATCGTCCGGTGCGCTTGATGCATAACGGTACAAAAACTGTGGTTCGCAGCTATTTTTTGGCCGCCGGTCCAGCCAGGCTTGCGTGCGGCCGGCCTCCGGCGATGCGTCGTGCAGCCAAACGCTGAATGTGGAGAGAAAGATCCCAGTCAGCACGACCTCTTCCGCCTCCCGGCGCAAGCCGGCCGCCGGCAGGCAGGCGGCCTCCCGGATTCATTGCACGGTGCGGCTGATATGCAGCAGGCCTTGCGCCTGCAGATGCAGGTGCTCCGGCTGCAGCTTGTAGCGCAGCCTCGGCCGTGAGCCGCCGACGCGGCGCCAATGCCTCCAGCCAGGCGAGGATGGCCAGCGAGAGACGCGCGCGCGTGGACAGGGAATGCCAGCCTTCGCGCTGAGTTGCGCAAACCAGCGCGAGGTCCGCCCGGCCGAACCAGGCCTCGGCCAGATCGTCCTTGTGCCGGTAGTGCCGATAAATGTCGGCCAGCCCGATCTCCATGGACGCGGCGATCTCATGCAGATGCAATGCGTCCCATCCGCCGCGCTCAGCCAGTATCAACGCGACCTCCAGAATCCGGTCGGGCAGATCAGCGTGCTGGTTCATGGCTTGCTCTTCCTTGAGAATCCGCGCCCGCTCCATTTCCAATGGATAGCGAGCTGGCGCCGGAGCGGCCAGTCGCACCGGACTTTGGCACTAGCCGTCTCGACAAAGCTGGCAGGCGGTCTATCTTAAGGGTGTGTCACTCTGTGCCGCTATCCCGAGAGCCGCCATATACGCCACATTTGTCGCGTCCCCTGAGCCGCGGCGGGCGCGCCGCCGGCTTGGACGGAACGGCAGCCATGCGCATGGGACATGATTCGCCCTCCCGGGAAAGCTACGACGACGCCCTGCTCGGCATTGTCCGGGGGATGTCGTCGGCACTGCAGCAGCAGGGGACCGCCGAGGTGCTGGTCTCGCTGGATAGCACGCTCGAAGGCGACCTGGGCTTCGATAGCCTGACGCGCGTCGAACTGCTCACCCGCGTCGAGCAGCGCTTCGGCATCAGCCTGCCCGAGCAGGTTCTGGCCCAGGCCGACACGCCGCGTGCCCTGCTGCGCGCCTTGCTGGCCGCACAAGACCTGCCCCCTGGTACGGGCGGCTCGCTCCCGCGGCGTGCCCGGCCGCTGCCGGCGGCCCAGGCTCCGGAGAGCGCCGCCAGCTTGGTTGATGTGCTCGGCTGGCACCTGCGCCGCCATCCGGACCGCACCCATATCATCCTGCAGGACGGCAGCGGCGAAGACATCCCGATCAGCTTTGCGCAGCTGCACCAGCGCGCGACGGCCATGGCCACGGGGCTGGCCGAACGGGGTCTGCGTCCGGGCATGGCCGTGGCCATCATGCTGCCCACCAGCCCCGAGTACTTCTACAGTTTTTGCGCCGTGCTGATGGCCGGCGGCATCCCTGTGCCGCTCTATCCGCCCGCGCGGCTGGCGCAGATCGGGGATCATCTGCAGCGCCATGCCGGCATTCTGGCCAACGCCCAGGCACCGATCCTGGTCACGGTCGCGCAAGCCAGGCCACTGGCCGCGCTGCTCAAGGCCAGCACCGGCACGCTGCACGACGTGCTGACCCCGACGGAGCTGGCAGCGGGCACGGGCGGCGGCGCGCCGGTGCATGCGATCGTGCGCGCGCACGATATCGCCCTGCTGCAGTACACCTCCGGCAGCACCGGCTCGCCCAAGGGCGTCGTCCTCACCCACGCCAACCTCCTGGCCAACCTGCGTGCCATGGGAAAGGCCCTGGACGTCGGCTCCCAGGACGTCTTCGTCAGCTGGCTGCCGCTATACCACGATATGGGGCTGATCGGGGCGTGGCTGGGCAGCCTCTACTTCGCCTATCCTCTGGTCGTGATGTCGCCGCTGGCCTTCCTGGCGCGGCCCGAGCGCTGGCTGTGGGCGATACACAAGTATCGGGGCACGCTGTCGGGCGGACCCAACTTTGCCTATGAACTCTGTCTGCGCAAGCTGGCCGATGCGGAGCTGGCCGGACTCGACCTGGGCAGTTGGCGCTTCGCCTTCAATGGCGCCGAGCCGGTAAGCGTGCAGACCATGCGCGCCTTCCAGCAGCACTTTGCCCGCTACGGCCTGCGTCCGGAGGCCATAGCCCCCGTGTATGGGCTGGCCGAGGCCTCACTGGGCCTGAGCTTTCCTCCGCTGGACCGTGGCCTGCTGGTCGATCGCATCGGCCGGACGGAATTCATGCGCGCCGCCAGGGCTGTCTCCGCGGCGGAGCAGGATAGCGATGTGCTGGAGTTCCCCGCGTGCGGCCGGCCGCTTCCCGGCCATGAAGTACGCATCGTCGATGCCAGCGGGCGCGAGTTGGCCGAGCGCCACGAGGGGCTGCTGCAGTTCCGCGGCCCGTCGGCCACCAGCGGGTATTTCCGTAATCCGGATCAGACCCGCCTGCTCTTCGATCACGACTGGGTGAACACCGGGGACTACGCCTATATCGCCGGCGATGATGTTTTCATCACCGGCCGCGCCAAGGAGATGATCGTGCGCGGAGGCCGCAATATCTACCCGTACGAACTGGAGCAGGCGGTCGGCGCCATTGCGGGCATGCGCAAGGGCTGCGTCGCCGTTTTCGGTTGCCCGGACCCCGGCAGCGGCACGGAACGCATCGTGGTGATGGCCGAAACCGCCGTGAAGGACGTGCATGCGCGCCGGATGCTGCACCGGCAGGTGCTGAAGACGGCCCTCGACGTGCTGGGCCTGCCCCCCGACCACATCGCCCTGGTCCCGCCGCACAGCATCCTGAAGACATCGAGCGGCAAGATCCGCCGCGCCGCTTGCCGGGAGCGCTTCGAGCATGGCCGGCTCGGCTGGGGGCAGGATGCGCCCTGGCTGCAGATCGCCCGCTTCGGATGGCAGGCGCTGCTGCCGCAAATGCGGCGCATCCGCCAGACTGCCGCGGGCCTGGCCTATGCCTGCTACGCCTGGACCATGTTCGCCGCGCTGGCCCCGGCGACCTGGCTGGCCTCGGTTGCACTGCATCGGCCGCAGCTGGGCTGGGCCGTCAGCCACCGCGCCGCAAGGCTGCTGCTCAGGCTTGGCGCGATACCCTGGTTCGTGGACGGGGTCGACCGCCTGCCGCGCGACAAGCCGTGCATCCTGGTATCGAACCACGCCAGCTACCTGGACGGCATCGTCCTGGTGGCGGCCCTGCCCAGGCCGATCTGCTTCGTGGCCAAGCGCGAGCTTCAAGCCCAGCGCATTCCGGGCGCCTACCTGGCCAGCATCGGCGCGGATTTCATCGACCGCTTCGATAGGCTGCGAGAGCACGAAGACGTGGAGCGTCTGGTGGCGGCGGTGCGCGCCGGGCACTCTGCCCTGTTCTTCCCGGAAGGCACGTTCGGGCGCACCCCCGGCCTACAAAGCTTCCGCACGGGCGCCTTCCTGGCGGCCGCGCGCGCCGGCGCGCCGGTGGTGCCGGTCGCCATCCGTGGCACGCGCTCCGTACTGCGGGACGGACAATGGCTGCCGCGGCGCGGGCCGATCGGCGTGGTCATCGGCAGCCCGCTGTGGCCGGATGGCGACGACTGGCCCGCCGCCGTGCGCCTGCGCAACACGGCGCGCAGGGAGATCCTGCATTATTGCGGCGAGCCGGATGGCTTGCGCGTGCCACACCGGAGCTCCAGGCAGGCATAGATCCATGGCCCATCCGCGGCGATCGCCATCTGACGCTATGACGCGAAGCAGCGCAGCGTCTTTGTCACATTAGATCCCGCCAGGCCAACGCAGATGATGGCGTCTAACGGTACACCAGCACGGGGATCTTGCTGTGGGTCAGCGCCTTCTGCGTTTCGCTGCCGATCAGCACGCCCTGCACGCCGCGCCTTCCATGGGATGCCATCACGATCAGGTCACAGCCCCTGTCTTCGGCAGTCTTGATGATGGCTTCATACGGGTGATCAACGACCAGAAAGGTCGTGTCGCATGTCACGCCGGCGGCGGCTGCCTCCAGTGCGATCCCTTCCAGATACTTCGTCGCTGAGTCCGAAATCTCCTCGGCGAACAGCTCCCTGCTGTCCGTCAGCATTTCGGTGTGATAGGCGAGAACGTGATACTTTGGGCCGACTCGCAGCGCCGTGACCCGGGCTTTCATTTCCTGCGCCAACGCGAGTGCTCTGTGGAAGGCGGTGTCGGACAAGAGGGATCCGTCGACCGCCAGCAGAAGATGCATACAGTCGGTCGCCGGGCTCGCCGTAGGGGCACAACGCTGGTGCCAATGGAACTGGCGCAACGGATCAACCGACTCGTCGAGGATTGGCCTGCCCCTGCGATCGAGGAACGTCAGGCGCCGGCAACCCATGCCAGGATGCTCTGTCGGTTGCGGCTTCACCGCTCGCCTCGTCTGGGTCTTCCGGCCGTCGAGGATGGCGCGCACCATGGGGGCGCTGAAAAGGATGGGGCGTTCTTTGGTCATGCTAGGATTCCTCGAAACGCTTGGAGACAGTCATGACCGTTCACCTCTTTCATGAATTCCCCGCAGACGAGCAAGAGGACGTGAAGGCGGCATGCGCTCGATTTGGGTTTATCCCGCTGGATTTCGAAATTACTGATGAGGATGCTTATCCTGTCGGCCCCGCGGCAATACATAGAGAAGTTAGGGTTCTGAGATTGATCAATGGAAAGTTGAGCTTGTACGATGCCGGGCCTGGAACGGCCTGGACTGTGGCATTCGAAACGGAGCTTCAAGCAGGTGCCTTTGGGAGGCCCTAATTTGAGACGCCCGTCTTGGGTGTCTGCTGCTGGCCGCTGTTGGTTAAATGAGGCTGCGTGGGTCATGCTGTCACCCCCATCCGCTTCACTTCCTTGGCGAGTTGCTGGCACACGACCACCACGCGCTGGCAGGTCTGCACGTCAAACCATCCAATGTGGCATTCCTCGACGTTGGCGATGCCGAGCTGCCCGGCCAGCCAGCTGTAGGCCTCCGAGCGCGACATGCGCTGGCTCTGCCAGATCGGGTTGAACACCGCCTTCGCGCGCGTCCTTGCTTGCCGCGTTGGCGCATCCGCCAGAGTGCCCAGGGGGATGTTCGTGAACGGGTGCATGCCACGTAGGCGTTGCAGTTCTTGCCCGTGCAGCGGTAGGCCCACGGCCATTCGCCGTACTCGCGGCCATAGATCTCCGCGTTACTGACGATCGCCACCGGCGAGGCACAGAAATGGCAGTGCGTCGGTGCCGGCAATGGGTTCTTGACGCGCGCGATGGCGGGCGGGACGGGTTCCAGGGGGTCTTGGGACCGTTCACGCCGCGCTCCCGGGAAATTCGTCGTGTTGCACGCCGTCGAGCAGGCGGCCGGCGCGCTTCTTTCCGGACATTTGCAGCCGCGTCGGCGTGTGCCCGTTGACAGAGTTTAGGAAGGCGTCGTTCTCGCCGGCGGTGTTGATGCGCAGGCGCGCGATTCCCGCGCGTTCGTCGATCAGGTAGCCCAGGCTCTCGGGCTCGCGTGGAACCCACACACCCCATTGCTTGAAGAGGAATGGCACGCCGGCCGCCGCGCACTGGTCGCGCAGTCTCCGGGCCCAGTCTGGATGCATCGGCCGCGCGCTCGCGCCGCTCTCGCCGCCGACGATCACCCAATCGAGGAACTTCTGCTGGCCCGTGCCGCGACAAAACGGGCAGCGTGCGCGCTCGTAGTGGGAGCGGTCATTGCATCGGTCGCCGTTACAGCAGTGATTGCAGCGGTCACCGCCCCATAGATTCGTGGGGAAGCGCAGATCCACCGGCCCGAGCAGCGGCTCCATACTGAGGAACCGCACGCGCGCCGGCACCTCCAGCAGCTTCGGTATGTCGCGGTCGGCCTCGGCCTGGTTACAGATGGTGGCGCCGAGCCAGACGTTGGGCCAGGGCACATCTGTCCATGCGGTGAGGCCATGCGACAACTCGCCGAGGGCTTCGTCCAGCATCGCGTGCGTTGCCGATCCGCTTCGTCAGCAGCCAGTCGAGATTTGGCGTGTCCGCGATCAACTGCAGGAGGTCGACGCGCCACGCCGGGTCCACCGCGTTATCGAACACGTCGGCCAGACTGGCGCAGAAGACGCGCCGGCGGCGGCCGTGCGTGGCGAAGAACTCGGCGTGCTGCGCGTTCCAGCGAAGCGGCAACTTCCCAACTTCCAGTTGGCGGCTGACGTGCGGTGGCGGTCTTCCTTGGCGCCCCAGGTCACGCGGAGCGCGCGCGCCGGCGTCGGCACCTCGGCATAGCAGTGGTCGCACGCCGGCGATACCGTGGTGCAGCCAATCCAGGGGTTGAACGTGGCGTCGGTCCACTCGATTTTGGTGCTCTCGCTCATGCTACGATCCTTGTCAGCCTTTGGAGATAGTCATGAATCGCCTTACCGAATACCGTGGGTTCGCGATCAACGCTGATCTGGTTAGCACCTCCGAGGACATGTTCGATGTCTGGTTCCAGATCGAAGGTCCGATGAAGCCGCCGGGCGCCGCAGCATTCGGCAAGCGAATCAAGGTCCATGGCGGCCCGTTCTCCCGTCGCTGGGCGCATCTGGTCGCGGAAGTGGCGGGCAGAGCTGCGGTGGACGTTATTCTGGGCGTCTAGGAATAGGCACATACCGCGATCCACGTCCGGCTTTCTACTCACCCCGTCCCCATCATTCACTAGAATTCTGCGAAACCAACCAGGGAGACGGCCTTGGGCGAGCGCATGGCATGGGTATCCGAGGAATATCGTGGGATGTACGTCCATGTCATGACCTTCTGGATTGTTGGCATCCCAGGCGCCAGGCCGCCGCCTGGCCAGAAATGGGGGTATGAAGTCGAAATCCGATACACAGCCGAGCCCGATGACGACGCCATCTACGGCCCCGCGTCGGACCATAGCGATTACTTCACCAAGGCAGCTGCCGAGCAGGCCGCATTGCACTATGGCAAGCGAGCGATCGACGTGCTTCTTGCGCTTGGTTGATCTCACCCCGCTATCCCCATCCGCCTCGCTTCCTTCGCATGCTACGATCCACCGGAACGTTGAAACGATCCGTCGCTGGTGCGACAAGTTTGGCGCGGGGTTCGCGCATCGCGTGAAGACGGCCGGCCGCAAGCCGGGCAGCACCTGGCATCTGGACGAGATGTTTGTGACCCTGCGCGGCGAGCCCTACCTGCTGTGGCGGGCGGTCGACGAGCATGGCGCCGAACTCGACATCCTGCTGCCGCAGCGGCGCGACAAGGCTGCCGCCAAACGCTTCTTCCTCCGCGTGCTGCGCTCCTGCCCGGTACCGCGCAAGATTGTCACCGACCAGCTGCGCAGCTACACCGCCGCAAAGGCCGACATCCCGGAGCTGGCCGGCGTCAAACATGTATTCGTGAAGGCCACCGCCCGCGTGAACAACCGGGCGGAGAACAGCCACCAGCCGACTCGTGAACGCGAGCGGCGCATGCGTGGATTCCGCGACCCGAAGCGCACGCAGGCCTTCCTGTCGAACTTCGGTCCGATCCGGCAGCACTTCGCGCTGAAACGGCATCTGTTGCGTGCTTCGCTCTATCGCAAGCACCTCGCTGGGAGATTCGCTGCCTGGTACGAATTCACTGACGTGGCCCAAAATCCGTCAACCGCTTCCTGAGCAGCGGGCTCGCTCGCCACTGACTTGTCTTGCTAGCGGCAAGTTGACAGTGCCGGGGAAACCTATTGGACGCCGAGCCTTACTGCAAGCCGCGCTGCACGCGGCTACCGCCAGAAATCGCATTGAAAGTACGAATACCCGAAGATGCAGCCGCCGGGAAAATGCTGCACATGCACGAAGTCGATGGCCGGCAATTTGCCGTATCCGACGATTCCCAGTCTGCGCTGGACGCGGCGACCCGGGAGGCCATCGACAATGCCAAAGATCGCAGCCGCTGACGCGGCACTGGGCCCCAGGGCGCACTGCTTCCGGTGCGTGGTCTGCGGGCACGTATCCGCCGGCCGGATTCCTGGGCGAGGCAAAGGGGACGGCAGCTTCCGTTCCCCCTCACCGCCGCCACGAGCAGGACGGGCAGATTTGTCCTAGCTGCTTCGAGGAAGCGGAATGGATTTAGGTCGGGCAGCACACAAAAGGTTCTGGCCCGGCCAAAGCAGCATAGACCTTCTCCCGGGCATAAACTGGAAGGAGGCGGCGGCCGCAGTGTGTCCTGGCGCCCAATTTGTTAGCCGCCGGGCAGGCTCCCGAGCGTGGCGGGAGCCGGCTGCGCGGCGATAGCCACGCCACGCCGAAGCTGCCTTCTCAAATGCCATGAGTTACATTCGCGCGCCGTTCACCGACGATCAGGTCCAGAAGCTCAACGAGAACCAAGTCGGCCTCGGCGGCCCGGTTCTGCGTGCCTTCACCTGCAGGAACAGCGCCGACCATCGCCACGGAGTCGAAGGTGGCGCCCCTGGCATCCTGATTGCCACCAGGTACGGCTGGGTTTGCCCACACTGCAACTACAAAAGGGACTGGGCATTCGCAATCATGGCGACCCGGTTGACTCGCCCGCCGACCGCCATCCAATCCTTTGTCTATACGACGCCCTCAATCGAGAAGGCCAACATCCTCCTCGGTCAATATGAACGGCTTGCGGCAACCGAGCGCCCCGGCGCCGCCGTGATGGTCGCCTGCATCAAGAGTCGCATCGCGGAAATGTCGCTCCCCGGGTTCGGCACTATCGAGCTCAGCGAGATCCCCACTGACGCGGTGGTGAGACGATCAGAAGGGCGTAACTACCGGATCGTCTCGGGGCAATCACATCTCCAAGCCGCCCTGCGCCTGACCGGCCGCGCGCTAGTGACGGATGCTGTCACCCATGAGCAGTTACACGTCCATGACATCGACGGCAAACTGTTTGCCATTCCGTCCGATGCCCAGGCAGTGCTCGACTCAGAAACGCTTAAGGCGATCGAACACGCCAAGGCCGACCCGCGCGCGAGACGCGCGTGAACTCGTTTCGCTGTACGCCGCACTGCTCTCGCATGGCACGGATCTCGATGCGAAGAGCGTTGCTGCGATGATTCCGCGATCAAGGTCAAGAAGGCGGGGTGAGTGCCGCCTCGAACCGACTGGGCAGCGGGCAGAATTGTGAACTGTCGCAACGCGCGACACAAGACGCTGTCTCACCTGATTGCGGGACTGTGCGCGACCTATCCGATTGGCGCGGTGGCTAGGCAAAGTGATATCGCGCCTAGTTGGCCCGCCGCAACGCAATTCACTCGCTGGTTGTAAAACGGGAACGCTTGAATGGCGGGGTGTTACCCAGGAATCTCCCCGACGATGAGTGGCGAACAATGAACATACGAACACTGATCACCGTTGTGGGCCTGATTCCCATGCCTGCTGCACTTGCGGTGGGGCTCCAGAAATGCACGATCGAGGGGCACTTCGCTCGCTTTGTAGGGAACGCTCAGGAACATCTGTTTGTGAATGGCGACTGGGCCTTTATGCGGGTCTACGCCTCGATCGACCCGTCCGACCGGCTTGATGACCGGAATCACCGCCAAATCCGGGCGCAGAGTTTTCGGGTTGTGGTGACCGACCTTCCCAATGAGGAGCTGTACCACTTCGATCTCATTGACCAACAGGGCGAGGTGGCATTCCCGGGAATTTCCTATGCCTGTGATCCAGGCGATCACTTCGACCAAGCAACCACGGGACACTGGCGACGGCTGCCAATGGGCGGCAATCCGTCGAAATCGAAGCTGCAGCTCGATCGATGGGACCCGGCGAACAACCGATGAGTCGCGGTGAGCCCCGCATACCTACTGGAGGCCGGCTCCCTGCTCAATGCGAAAAGCGCCGCCGGCGGGGACGTCCAGGCGCAGGGGGATGTCCGCGCTTCAGTCGATCCGCGCGAAGTCCCCGCAGCCTATGGGCGCAGCCGGTCTAAGTAAGGTACGCGACGTTTCTAACGCACATTGCTTGCACTGGTTGGGGCGGGAGGCGGCAGCGCGCCATCCCATCATTCTTTCAACATAACTTTTATGCGACGAAACTTGCTTGTAGCGGCTAAGCGGTAATGTCCGATTCTAGCGAGCGGCTGGAGATCACCGATTGGCAATTCTGATGGCTGCTCAGCGATACAGGCAGGAAAGGTCCGTCCGGGCTGGTCTCCCGCCGATTGAGCGCGCGGCCTGTCTTGGAGGGCTGCTGAAAGCAACGCGCACGCGGGTTCTGTCGCAGTAAGCATCCGGTAGAATTTGGCGATATTGAATTCGGTGCAGTGATACGGGCATGAATCCGGAAGTCGCGAAGGTCTTGAAGCGCCTGCACTATCCGCTGGACGTGATGCTGACCTGCGTGCGCTGGTATGTGGCCTACCCGCTCAGCCTGCGTCACCTTGAGCAGATGATGGCCGAGCGCGGCATCGCAGTAGATCATTCAACCGTGCACCGCTGGGCGATCAAACTACTGCCGGCACTGTACAAGGTGTTCCGCCGACGAAAGCGGCCAGTGGGCAAGAATTGGCGCATAGACGAGACCTATCTCAAGGTCCGAGGCGAGTGGAAATATCTCTATCGCGCGGTGGACAAGCATGGCGATACCGTTGATTTTCTGTTGCGTGCCAGCCGGGACCACGCCGCCGCACGGTGCTTCTTCGACAAGGCGATTGACCAGAACGGCACCCCCGATACGGTGACCATTGATGGCAGCACCGCCAACCTGGCCGCGCTGCATGACATCAACTCCAAACGGGAGGCACCCATCGTCATTCGGCAGGATCATCGGGCCATCAAGCGCGTCACTCGGCCGATGCTGGGATTCAAGGATTTCCGCTGCGCCAGCATCCTTCTCGGCGGCATCGAACTGATGCACATGATCGCCAAGGGTCAGCTGCGGCGTTCCGAGAGGAGCAATGCATCCGTCGCTCAGCAATTCTACGCGCTGGCCGCATAAGCAAAACCACTCCCGCCGAGTTCGGCCGCCTACGCGCCCTTATCGCGACAATTCCGCCCTTCGCCATGAGGGAGCGCGTTGGCTATACTCACCTAAGGAACTTGCGGACGATGAAGATAGCAACACCAAGTCCCCCTGTGGCGCCACTAAGGCGACAATGGCATTCTCCAGTTCGAGAGAACAGGCGTCACCGAACCCGCAGACCCAAAGACAGAGTGCTCATCCGCAACAGAGGCGAGCCTACCCATGACTGCAAAAGAATCCTTTCAGTCCCTTCGGTCGCACATCCTGTCTCTTGAAGACGAATTCACTGAGTGCCGTATCGTTGCCGTAGCCATCGCCAACGAGAACAATTGCTTCGCTCTGCGTCGCGTTGTTCTTGACAAGCATGGCACCATTTGGCTCGTCGGTTCGCCTACTTCGAGTAGTCACACCATCTCTGCTGCATGGAGTCATACCACCTACCAGTTTTGCGTCCAACCATCCACCGATGAAGTCCAGAAGGTCCAGTTTCTTGATCAGTCGGGCGCTCTCAAAAGTATCCTATAAGCATAAGGACTCGCGGGTTGCGGTCTGGCCCCTGACTGTATAAGGATGTGGTACCCGGTCCCGGAACGAGAAAGGCTGGGGAGCCGTGTCGAGCGGGATTTCCGTTAGCATCCCGACTACACGACGTGCCCAAGCAACGCCTCCTGGATGGCTCGTAGTGCCACTAAAATGTCTTTCCCGTCAAGGCTAACGTAGTGCCTATGCAGAACGTCGAAGCGCTTCGCGGTATCGCGTATCAAACCTGAGGCTTGTCCGCCACTCACCAGCAGGATGCAAGCCACCACGTCTGCGTTGGACGGACGAGGAGCCAACAATGAAACTGATTGAGCCGGACGAACATCGGGCATTCCTTGCTGCCCTGCAGCATAACGGTCTGGCAGAAGATGATTTCGAGCTAGCTGAAACCGATACGACGGACCCAAAGGGCGACGAAAACTTTGGTCTGCAGGGCTATGTCGCAGTAACCAGACGATCAACTCGAGTTACGCGGGAATACCCCATCGGCTACGAGACAGATTGGGTGCAGCGCTTCAGCAAAGATCTGGGAGCCTGCGCATTCGATAAACTGGAATGAGATACCCCAGGCCATGAGGCGCGGGGGTAGGAAAGCCCGCCACCTGGCAGATAGGGATACTAGCCTGGAAGGCAGCCAAACTCGAAGGTGGTTGGAGCGTGTCCGAAGCCGGCAGAAGGATACTGCACATTGTCAGTGGAGATAGAACCATGAGGGCGCAGATTGATGAAGGCACCCTGGAAATCTGGGGAGAGAACCCGACGGAAACCTGGGCGTTGGGCAGGTGGCATAAAGAACACCGAATCAGTGCTGGCACGGTCAGTATCTACCCGGTCTCGCCAGAGATAGAACATAAGCCGCTACTCGGGAGCATGGAAGGGCTGGTAGTGGACGCCCACGACCAAGAGACGGATATGCTCACGGTTAGCCACCGTCCCAATGGTCTTTTAGTGGATGCGATTGACTTGGCGCCGTTTCAGATTGCGCGGATTGCACTATCGATGCTCCTGGGAAGAAATCCACTCTCTATCAAAGTGGGAGACGTTCTCGACTTTTATATCCATCCGCAGTTTGGTGAGTGGGTTGATGACTACAAGAAAGAGATGGAAACGCAAGCGACGAAGCGTTCGCTGACTTACCCCGGGTAATCGCGAGCGGAAGACTCCGCAGTCATCCTTGACCTTGCCTCGTTTCCATTCACGGCAAGCCATGCAGAATTTCTTATCCTTGAATTGACAAATAGGATATTGCAATCATTGCCGAGCAGTTTTGAAGCGGGCGAGTGAATCCAATCCCCTACGTGACGCGATATGAACCGTGCGGCCCGCACAGCCGAAAAGGAGGGAGATAAAAACCAGCTTAAAAGGGACATCCGCAGGCACCTCCCGGAGCACTACCACGCGTTTTTCGTCTTCGAATACGTCACCACCCCGCATGGCCCAGCCCTGGGTCGGCAGACAAAGCTGTTTTCGATTTCGCTCTTGCCGGGCAGATTGGCATCTTCACTTGGGTTGACCCGGGTCAGCGCGCCAGCAGCAGTCTGCGTCGGATGGTGCCAGCCTTCGACCACGTTGCTCACAAAGAACTGAAACCCTCTTTCAAGGATTCCGGTTTCATGTCAGCCCGCCTACGTGTGCACAGCCATGGGCGATGCCCAAGGCCCGCTCGGCTTACATCACGCGACCTTGACCTCAATGCGGCTCGGTTGCGCGTAT